>JAOPWI010000338.1 GCA_025965755.1 Frankiales bacterium
CACGGGCCCCGCGTGGTGCTGGTGCCGGTGGAGCGCGCCGTCGCCGACGCGGTCGTCGCCGGTGACCTGCAGGCCCTGACGGCCGCGCTGGCCGGCGCCTCGCTGCAGCCCGGCCCCGGCTGGCCGCACGCCGACAGCGTCGACGCGCTGCGCGGGCAGGCCGAGCACGGCGGCGCGGGCACCTGGCTGGTCGTCGACGGCGACCAGGTGGTCGGCGACTGCGGCTGGCTCGGCGGGCCGGACGCCACCGGCGACGCCGAGATCGTTTACGGGCTGGCGGCGCCCAGCCGCGGCCAGGGGCTGGGCACCGAGGCGGTGGCGTTGCTGGCGGCCTGGGCCGAGCAGCAGCCGGGCGTCCACCGGGTGGTGGCGGAGGTGCTGCAGGGCAACGACGGGTCCCGCCGGCTGCTGCAGCGCCTCGGCTTCGACGAGGAGCTGACGCTCCCGCCGTACGTGCGCTACGCCCGGTCGCGCAACCCGCGCCGCCGGGTGGCCGGCCGCCACGTCTGCTGAGCCCCGACCGACCACCCGCTCGGGGGCTTACAGGACGGCTCGGGCGCTGCCGATACGTGGCGTGTGCAGATCTCTCTCGCGGGCCGCGACGGCGCCGACGACGTGCCGGGCGGTGCGGTCATCCCCCTCGTGCACACCGACGCCGACTTCGTCGTCCGCCTGACGAGCCAGGGCCGGCTGCTGGCCGCCAGCGGGAACGTGGCCAGCGTGCTCGGCTGGGACCTGCTCCGGGCCGCGGCGGAGGGCGTCTGCCAGGCCGTCGGGGACGAGACCGAGGTGGCCGCCATCCGCGGGCTGGCAGCGCAGCTGCGCGCCACCGGCAGCGCCCGGGCCACCGTGCAGCTGTCCACTCCGGACGGCCGGATCTGGCTGGACGTCGCCGCCAAGCAGCTGGACGAGCCGGGCCGGCCGGTGCACGTCAGCGCCCGCGACGTGTCCGACGACCTGGCGGCCACCGCCCAGCTGGCCGCCTCCGAGCAGCAGTGGCGCGTCGCCTTCGAGCACTCCCCCATCGGCGGCGCCCTGCTCGACCCGCTGGGCGGCCTGCTGCTGGTCAACGACGCTCTCTGCGCGATGCTCGGCTGGCGCCAGCACGAGCTGACCCGGCTGAGCCTGGAGGACATCCTGCTGTCCGACGCCGGCTCGTCGTGGGAGCCCTGGTGGGCGGACCTGGTCGACGGCACCGTCGCCGACCACGTCGTCGACAGCAAGGTCCGCACCGCCGACGGCCGCACCCTGTGGGGCCGGCTGTCGGCCTCGGGCGTTCCGTCCACCGACGAGCTGCGCCCGGTGATGATGCAGGTGCAGGACATCACCGAGCGCCGCGAGGCCGAGCTGCAGCTGGCCAACCGGGCGCTCTACGACGGCCTCACCGGCCTGCCCAACCGCTTCCTGACCCGCCAGTGGCTGGTCTCGGCGCTCGAGGACCACCCGGGCCAGGGCGTCGGCGTCCTCTACTGCGACCTCGACCGGTTCAAGGTCGTCAACGACAGCCTCGGTCACGGCGCGGGTGACAGCCTGCTCGCCCAGGTCGCCGAGCGCCTGCGCCGCCCGCTGCGGCCCGAGGACCTGGTCGGCCGGGTCGGCGGCGACGAGTTCGTCATGGTCGTGGAGGGCGTCGAGCGCCCCGAGGACCTGATGGAGATCGCCGGCCGGGTCGCCGACGCCCTCGACGAGCCGTTCGACCTCGGCGGCCACCGGCACGCCGTGCGGCTGAGCCTGGGCGGCGCGGTGGGCCACCACCCGGACACGGCCGACGAGGTGCTGATGCGGGCCGACATGGCCCTGCTGCGGGCCAAGCGGCTGGGCCGGGCGCGCTGCGAGCTGTTCGACCCGACCATCGACCACATCGCGACCCGCGCCGACCTGCAGCTCGAGGACGACCTGCGCATGTCGGTCGAGAGCGACGAGCTGCGCGCGTTCTACCAGCCGATCGTCACGCTGTCCGACCTCGCCGTCGTCGGCCACGAGGCGCTCATCCGCTGGCAGCACCCCGACCTGGGCCTGCTGCCGCCGGCCCGCTTCCTGGAGCTGGCCGAGAACAGCGGCCTGATCCGGCCGCTCGGGTGGTGGATGCTGTCGCAGGCCTGCGAGGACGCCGGCTCCGGCGCCGGCGGCCTGGACAGCGAGTGGGGCTGGGTGGCGGTCAACGCCTCCCCCAGCCAGCTGGCCCGCCCCGGCGTCACCGAGGACGTCACCCGCGCCCTGGTCGAGTCGGGCCTGCGCCCGGAGCGGCTGCACCTCGAGATCACCGAGACGGCCCTGATCACCGCCAGCGCCGCCCTGGTGCGCGAGCTGCGCGAGCTGTCCGAGATGGGCGTGCGCATCGCGCTCGACGACTTCGGCACCGGCTACAGCTCGCTGAGCCTGCTGCGCGAGTTCCCGGTCGACCTGGTCAAGATCGACCGCAGCTTCATCGAGCCGGTGCTGTCGGACCGCAGTGCCCACGCCATCGTCAAGGCCGTGCTGTCCATGTGCCACGACATGGGCCTGCCGACGGTCGCCGAGGGCATCGAGTCCGAGCAGCAGCTGGACCTGCTGCGCACTCTCGGGTGCTCGCACGGCCAGGGCTACCTGTTCGGCCGGCCCAAGCCGCGCGCCGGGCTGACCCGCCGCCCGCAGCTGACCTGGAGCGCGACGGTCCCCGAGCCGCGCCTGCACCGCCCGTCGACCGTGCACGCACCGGAGAGGACGCCCAGCGCATGACCGTTCCCCGCTCGGCCGAGGAGTTCGCGTCCCAGGAGGTGATCCGCCCGGCCTGCGTGCTGTCCGAGATCCACGCCAAGGTCATCCTGCAGGGGCTGGCCACCGACGACGTCCAGGCCGGCGGCCACTGGTGGACCCGGGTCGGCACCTGGCGCCGCTACGAGACGCCGTGGGCGCCGGGCTCCAACCAGCCGGGCGAGGCGGTGCACCTGGGCACCATCAGCTGCGTCTACGACAGCCCGGCCCGCTACTGCGTCACGGTCTTCCGCGTCTCGATGACCTCGTACGGGCTGCGGCACGGCTGGACCACCGAGTCGCTCTGCGACGACGCCTTCCGCTACGCCGGCATCACGCTGGCCGAGTGCCCGCGGGCCGCGCTCAACGCCCCTCCGCGCCCGTTCAACGGCCTCATGCGCGACATGGGCGTCCCGCGCTGACGGTGCCGGCCGCCCGCAGCC
>JAOPWI010000222.1 GCA_025965755.1 Frankiales bacterium
TGCCGGACGCGGCGGGCGCGGCGGGCGGGGCCGCGACGCCCGGGGCGGGGCCGGCGGCGACGGAGGCCGACTGGTCGGTGCAGTCCGGGGAGTTGGCCGTGCGGGTCTGGGCCGGCCCGGCCTGGGGGTCCGGGTAGTGCAGGCAGTCGAGCTGGACCCGGTAGAGCTCCGGGTTCTTCTCCCACACGCTGCCGGCGGCGTCGGGATCGGTCTCGGTCGCGCCCTTGGACGTGATCCAGTCCTGAATCTGCTGCTGACCCTGATTGCGGCCGGTGAGGGTCGGGTCGAGCAGGAAGCCGTGCGGATTGGTCTGCACGGTCGGGGTCCGGTCGTTGCGGTAGACCCACGCCTTGTCGTAGAGGTCGCCGGCCCGCAGCAGGGTGCCCGAGGCGGGGTTCGGAACCGTGCCGTCGGTGTAGGCGATCTGGAAGATCACCTTCTTGTCGGCGAACAGGCCGCCCTTGCCCAGCCGCGAGGCGTACGTCTCCGGGCTGCCCGGCCGGGCCACCCAGTTGCCGCGGCCGAACAGGTCGCGGATCGGCTTGGAGCCGGCGAAGGGCTTGTCGATGCGCGGGTCCAGGCGCAGCGGCAGCGACTCGGTGAAGCCGTTGCGGCCCGGACCGCCGTTGAGCAGGTTGGGCTTGTTGGCCTGCAGCACGGCGGCGATGTTGGCGCGGAAGCCCGAGGTGCGGGCGATGTCGATGATCGGGCCGCCGGGGACGTTGGGCACGCCGACCGTCACGTGCGGGTCGGTGCCCAGCAGCATCGTCCCGTAGATGCCGCCGAAGCTCTGGCCGTAGTAGGACACCTCGTGGCCCGGGCCGACACAGGTGTCGACCGTGCCGTCGCCGTTGACGTCGACGCCCTTCTCGAGAGCGCGGATCAGCGTCATGTTGTCGATCACCGTCTGGATGAGCCCGTCGCGCAGGCCGATCGCCGTCCTGGGGCTGGGCTCGCTCGGCGTGAAGCCGCCGGTCGCGGTGCGCGAGACCGTGTAGGTCGGGCCGACGCCCTCGGTGTTGCCGATGGATCCGTCGCCGTCGAGGTCCTTGCCGCGGCCGAACGCCTTGCCCCCCGTGGTCGTGCCCGTCGGGGTCTGCACGCTGAAGGTGGAGGTCGGCCCGTAGTTGTGGCCGAGCGGGTCGGTCGCGAACACGGCCGTGCCACGGCCGGGCAGCAGGTCGCCGGACAGGAACAGGTCGAACTTGCTCCGGCTGAACCCGGGCCCGAACACGACCGGCTGCAGGCAGCTGATCGCCGACGGCAGGCCGGTCATCATCGTGACGCCGATCTGGGCGGCGGCGCGGGGGCGGGGCGCGCTCGTCGACGGCACCTGGGCGATGACGCCCTCGCCGTCGACGTACTGCGGGCTCCGGATCGACCCGAAGCCCAGGAAGGCCGCCGACTTGGCTGCCACGATCGCGTTCTGCGTGGTCTTCGGGGCGGCCGGATCGGCCGAGGTCTGGTCCTGGCGCTCGACGTTGACGACCGTCGGGCCGGCGAACACCGACCGGGCCATGCCCGGGAACGCGTCGAAGGCGATCCCGCGCTGCGCGGCGGTGATCCCGGCGTCGGTGTAGGCCGTGCCCGCGTCGAGCTGCTCGCGCGCCTTGTCCAGCGTGTTGGTCGACGTCATCGTCGTGAACGGCACCCGCCGCGAGGTCGCCCCCGCACCGAGGTCCACCGGCGTGCCGTCGGCGCCCTTGACCCCGTCGGTGATCACCAGGGCGTACGTCGTGCGCGGCTGCAGGAAGGCGTCGGTGTTGCCGGACACCGTCCGGGATCCGGGGTCGAAGACGAGCTGGACCAACCCGGTGCGGGCACCGCCGGGCGCCTCGACGTAGACCGTCGTCGGCGTGACCGAGCGCAGGTCGACCGGCCCGTCGAAGGGCAGCGTGACGCGGGGCTGCAGGTCGAAGCCGTCGAGCTGGTTCAGCAGAGCCAGGTCGTCACAGAGCGAGCGGCCCAGCGCGTCGCAGCCGGCGGTCGGCAGGGCGATCCGCTTGCCGGTCAGCTGGGCGGCGTCGGCCACCGTGAAGGCGTCGTTGGGGAAGGGAGCGGTCTCCGGCGTGGTGCCGGTGAGCAGGCGGACGGGCGTCGCGGCCGACGCCAGCGTGGCGCCCGCGACGGTGGCGAGGACAGCGCTGGACACGGCCAGGGCCAAGATGCGCTTCAACATGAGTCTCCCAAGGGTGTGGCTCATGGTGACGTACGCCACCGACAGGCGAGCCGGAACGCCCCGGGAACAGCCCGAAGGCCCTCCCCCGCGAGCGCGGGGAAGGGCCTTCGGGGGCTGACTAGCGGATGGTCGTGCGGACCTTGCGGGTGGTGCCGGCGGCGTTGTTGATGTCGCTGCCGGTGCCCGTGAACAGGTCGAACGTGCCCCCGCTGCCGAAGCGGCGGACGACCTCGTAGCGCCCCGCGGAGTCGGTGCGGGCGCGGCTCGCGATGACCCGGTCGCCGCCGTTGGGGCGCTGGTAGAAGACCGTCACCAGCTGGTTGCGGCGCTTGGGCAGCGTGGTGCCCGTGAAGCGGTAGGTGCGGACGCCCACGCGGACCACCCGCAGGTTGATCGACGTGCGCACCGTCAGCACGGTCGAGGGGCTGTCGACGGAGCGGCCCTGCTGGTCGGTGGAGCGGACGTAGAGCCGGGTGTTGCCGCACGGGCCCACCGTGAACTCGATGCGGCCGTTGCTGTCCGCGATGCCCTCGCGCGCCTGGGCGTACGTGGTGGAGGGACGGCTGTAGGCGAACAGCCGCATCGTGGTGCCGGGCGAGCCGGTGGCGACCACCCGGGCCGACTGCTGGCAGTCGATCGTCGTCGGGCTGGTGGTGACGGTCGGCGTGGCCGGACCGGCGCTCGGGCTGGGCGTGGCGCTGGCGCTCGGCGTGACGCTCGCCGTCGGCGTCGAGCCGGCCGTCGGGACGACCACCGGCAGCCCGCCGGAGGGCGACGCCGACGTGCTCGGTGAGGGGCTGGCCGTGGCGTCCGCGCAGGTGAAGGCGGGCGTCGCCTGGCGGGTCGAGGCCTGGCCGCTCGGCGCCGGGGTCATGACGTTGACGACCGTGAAGGTCGGCGAGCACTCCGGCGTGGAGGTGCTCCCGTCCGACGAGGCGACCTGCACCCGGTAGGTGCCCGGGAGCGCCCCGTTGAGGTCGAACGTCGTGACCAGGGCGGTGCCGGACGTCCGCTCGGTGTTGCTGCCGACGATCGTGCCGACGGTCGGCGTGGCCTCGTTGACGAGGCGCACCGTGGAGCCGACCGGGAAGCCGCGGCCGGAGAGCGTGCTGCGGACCGTGCTGGCGTTGGAGCCGGCGCTCGGGTCCAGCCGGTCGATCTTGATCGTGGTGATGCGGAGGCCGTCCGCGAGCCGGGCGACCTGACGGTCGGTGTTGGTGACCACCAGGTCACGGAAGCCGGGGTTGATCGTCGGGTCGATGCGGATGGTGCGCGACAGCGTGGTCGCGGTGTTCGGGATCGCCGTGCCGTTGCTGGCGGTGGCGGCCGTGAAGGTGATGTTCGGGTCGACGGTCGTCGTGCCGGCGAAGAACGCCTGGACCGTGGTGCCCCGGGCGAACGTGGTGCCGTTGACCCGGAACTCCTGGCCCTGCACGCCGGCCGGCAGCTGGGCGACGTTCGTCCCGGTCACGGTCGGGGCGTTGGCGAACAGGCTGAAGCAGCCGGAGCAGGTGTCGCCGGCGCTGCGGTCCGTGCCGTTGTAGATGAAGACGTCGTAGCGGCCCGGGTTCGGCGGCGCCTGCGTGGAGCTGGCCGCGAACGTGAACGCCGCGGTGATCGTCCGGGTCGGCGCCGGGACGCCCTGGCCCTCGACGACGTTGCCCTCGATGACGTCCAGCTGCGCAGCCGGCAGTCCGACCGTGTCGGTGCGGATCAGCTCCACCTGGGTGCCGGCGCCGGACGGGTCCCCGGCGGGCAGGAACTGCGTGGTCGTGGTGAAGGTGACGTTGGTCGCGCCGGCGGTCGTGGACGCCGCCGGCGGGTTGGCCGAGACGATCGGCGCGGCGGACGCTGTCGTCGGAGCGAGCGTGACGACGAGCGCAGCGAGGGTGGCCGTGGCGGCCGCTCCTGCGAGCTGCCGCCGGAGAGCGATCTTCATGGTGCTCCTGTCCGGAGGGGTGGTGCGGATGGCTACCAATGACTAGGACGTACGACCGCGGCTCCGGTCTCGCTCTCCCGGACCGGAAACTCGCTGAGTAACCGTCCGACCACGCTCCGGCGTCAGTCGGCTGCGGCCGCGCACTCGCTGCAGCGCCCGAAGACGGCGAAGTGGCCCACATCCACCTGAAAGCCGCGCTCGCCGGCCAGCCGGTCGACGATCTCCACGATCACCGCCGGTGGCGCTTCCTCGATCCCGCCGCAGTCGCGGCAGACCAGGTGGACGTGCTCGTCGTCGGTGGCCACCGAGTAGGTCGGCGCGCCGTGCCCGAGGTGGGTGTGCGCGACCAGCTCCAGCTGCTCGAGCAGCTCGAGCGTGCGGTAGACGGTGGAGATGTTGACCCCGGTGGCCGTCTCGCGCACCCGGGCGACGATCTCCTCCGGGGTGGCGTGGCCGAGCGCCGCGACCGCCTCCAGCACCAGCTGGCGCTGCGGGGTCAGGCGGTAGCCGCGCGAGCGCAGCGCGCTCTGCCAGTCGTCCCCGACCGGCTGCCTGCGCCCCATATCGCTGACAGTAACCGCAGGGCTAGCGTCGCCGGCGTGACGACGGTCCTCGCCCTGCTGACTCCCGACGGCCCCGCGCTGGTGGACCCGGCCGTGCCGGTCCTGCGCGCCGACGATGTCGGGGTGATCCGGGGCGAGTCGGTCTTCGAGACCCTGCGCGTCGTGGGCCGCCGGGCCGGTTTCGTCGACGCCCACCTGGCTCGCCTGCAGCGCAGCGCGGACCGCCTCGCCGTCCCGCTGCCGGCCGGGCACGAGGCCCTGGTCGACTGCGCGGTGGGCGCCTGGGGGGACGAGGACGGCGTGCTGCGGGTCGTCGTGACCAAGGGCGGCACGGCGTACGCGCTGCTCACTCCCGTCCCGGCGGCGACCGTCGCCGGGCGCCGGGGCGTCACCGCCGTCACCCTGACGCTCGGGCTGCCGGCCGGCCTGCGGGCCCAGGCGCCGTGGCTGCTCGGCGGGGTGAAGGCCACGTCGTACGCCGCCAACATGGCCGCTCTGCGCGAGGCCGAGGCCCGCGGCGCGCAGGACGTCATCTACGTGAGCACCGACGGCGAGGTCCTCGAGGGCCCGACGTCCACCTGCGCCTGGGTCACCGGCGGCGTGCTGGTGACGCCGCCGGCCGACGAGGTGGGCATCCTGCCCGGCACCACCATGGGGGTGGCGCTGTCACTCGCCGAGCGGCTGGGAGTGGCGTACGAGGTGCGGCGCGGCACCGTCGACGAGCTGCGCGCCGCCGACGAGGTGCTCCTGCTGGGCAGCGTCCGCGGCATCGCCCCCGTGCTCGCGCTCGACGGTGTCGCCTTCCCCGCCGGACCGGTCACCACCCGGCTGGGCGAGGCCTTCGAGGCGGCCCTGCGTCCCTAGCCCCTGGGGGCTCAGGCCGTCAGGGCCGGGGCGGGGTGTTCGGAGCGCAGGACCTCCTCACTGTCGACGCCCAGCGCGAGGTCGATCAGCAGGGTGAGCGGAACGCCGCTCTTGAGCAGTGCCATGGGGTGCATCGGTGCCTCCTGAGGGGGGGTGTACCTGGTGCATCGGACCCCTCGGCACCGCCGCCGCAGCGCCATCCGGGTGACTGGATCTTCCCGGTCGACAAGCGGCTGAGGGCGTCGTACCGTCGTGGTACACGGAGAGGAGGTGGTCCAGGACTTGAGTACTTCTGGGACATGTGAGGTGGCTGTCCGCTAGGACGCCGTAGCAAGGATCGACGTCGGTCCGTCGCACGGTGTGCGGCGAATCCACGGCAGGCACCAGGGACCCCGGGTCTCGGCTTTCGTCCCGCCGAGCCTCGAACCGCCGGATCAGCGTCCGGCGCGTAGAGGAAGCACCCGGGGTCTCGCCATGTCCGGACCGCCGGGCCGGACCCGTCGAGGCCCCGAGCCCGGCGGCCGCAGGCGCTGCCCGGCCGGGACGGCGGGCGGCTTCGGAGCGCACGCGATGGGCCGAGCACCGAGGGCCGGTCCGGCAGACTGGGCCCATGAGCACCTGCGTGATCGGCCTCGGGTACGTCGGGCTGCCGCTCGCCGTGGCCCTCGCGGAGGGCGGCGCGCCGGTCATCGGCTTCGACGTCGACGCCGCCAGGGTCGCGGCGCTGGCCGCCGGCCGCAGCGGCATCGAGGACATCGATGACGCCCAGCTCGTCGCCGCCGGGGGCCGCTTCACCGCCGACATCCGTGACGCCGCCGACTGCACCGCCTACGTCATCTGCGTCCCCACCCCGCTGCGCGACGGGCTCCCGGACCTGTCCGCGGTCGAGTCCGCCTCCCGCGCGGTCGCCACCGTGCTGGCCCCCGGCGACCTGGTGGTGCTCGAGTCCACGACCTATCCGGGCACGACCGAGGAGGTCGTGCTGCCGCTGCTGATCGCCGGCTCCGGGCTGCGGTCGGAGGAGTTCCTGCTCGCCTACTCCCCCGAACGCATCGACCCGGGCAACCCGACGTGGGGCATCACCAACACGCCCAAGGTGGTCGGCGGCCGCGACGCGGCGTCCACCAAGGCGGCGGTCACGCTGTACGAGCAGGTCACCTCGACCGTGGTCGCCGTCTCCGGCACCCGCGAGGCCGAGATGGCCAAGCTGCTCGAGAACACGTTCCGCCACATCAACATCGCCCTGGTCAACGAGATGGCGGTGTTCTGCCGGCAGCTCGACATCGACCTCTGGGAGGTCATCGCCGCCGCCAGCACCAAGCCGTTCGGCTTCATGCCGTTCCTGCCCGGCCCCGGAGTCGGCGGGCATTGCATCCCGGTCGACCCGTCGTACCTGTCCTGGCGAGTCAAGAAGCTCGGCTACAGCTTCCGCTTCGTCGAGCTGGCCCAGGAGATCAACGCGCGGATGCCGTCGTACGTCGTGTCACGCCTCGCTGACCTGCTGAACGAGGGGCCTGGCCTGGCCCTGTCACGGACGTCGGTGCTGTGCCTGGGCGCGGCCTACAAGCCGGACGTCTCCGACTGCCGCGAGTCACCGGCGGTCGACGTCATGCAGCGCCTGGCGCTCAAGGGCGCGGCGGTGTCCTTCCACGACCCGCACGTGCCGTCGCTGGTGCTCGAAGACGGGACGGCGCTGACCTCGGTGGAGCTGTCGGACGAGACCCTGGCTGCCGCCGACGCCGTCGTGGTCCTGACGCCGCACGCCCAGATCGACTGGGAGCGGGTCGTCGGGGCCGCGCGGCTGGTGCTGGACACCCGCGGCACGCTGCCGGTCGGCGGGGCCGTGCACCGGCTCTGATCCCGAGGGCGCGGTCCGCGACGGAGCCGGACGTTTCGGCCGACAGCTCGCCCGGGACACGTGACGACCGCCCGGAGCGGGGCTGCCCCAGCGCCGCGTGATGGTGCACCGACCTTGACTCCTCTCCTCCGCTGGGAAGCTGGCGGCGGCGGCGAGGGCTAGTGGGGCGTCAGGCGCCGCACCGGGCTGACGCCTTGGTCGTTGAGCAGGTCACCCGGCGTACGAGCCTGGACAGTGAACGTGCCACCGGCGAGGAACCGTCGGGGCACGGACCACCGGCCGTCCGCGGCCGCGTGGGCGCGCGCCGTCAGGACGGACCGACCGTCCCCGGCCATCCGGAAGATCAGCACGGTCTGGCCACGCGGGCGTGCGGGCAGGGCCCGCCCACTGAAGAGGTACCGCCCGGGACCGGTACGGGTGGCCGACAGGCTCACGCCGGAGCGCACCAGCGCTACCGCCGAGGCACCTGCCGCACAGCTTCGCTCCTGGGCGTACAAGCGGGTGCTGCGCGGTAGCAGGAAGGTCAGCGCCGCCGCACCGGTCGGGCTGAGCACCACCGTGCGCACCCGGCGGTACGTCGTCTCGGGCCGGGTGTACGCCAGGACGTCGACGGTGCTGCCGGGGCTGCCGGTGAGCCGGGCGCCGACGGGGGCGCCGGCCAGGCTTGGGGCCCCGCCGGTGAGGGCCAGCACTGGGGTGCGCCCGCAGGAGGCTGGCATCGGCGGCAGCGGCGACGAGCTCGGCGGCTCGGCTGCGCCGGCTGCGGGTGAGCTGGTGGCCTGCGGCGGCGGGCTCGCTGCGGGTGCCGCGACGCCACCGGACGAACCCGGCTGGCCGGCCGGGTTCCCGCCCAGCGCTGGGACGAGCGACATCACCGGGGAGGCCGGCGCGGCGGTCGGCGTCGAGGTGGGGGGCGTCGCCGGCCTTGCGGACGGCGTCGGGCTGGTACCCGGCGTTGCCGAGGGCATGGCCGGCGTGGCGGCACTGGGCGACGCCCCTGACGTTGCCGACGGCGAAGGAGACGGCGAAGGGGACGGCGAAGGAGACGGCGAAGGAGACGGCGACGGGCTCGCCACGTGCAGCGCCTCCACGAGAAGCCCGTCGTACCGGGTGACGACCGCGGCTTCCGTCGTCACCGTCACGTCCCGAACCCCGGGCGCTGCGACGGTGTCGACGAGCACCTGCGCGCTGAGCTGCGTCGGGCTCGTGACGGTCGTCGCAAGGACCTGCACTCCCGTCCCGGACACCGACACCACGGTCGACCCCTGGGTGAAGGACGTCCCGCGGCCGGTGGCCGTCAGCGTCACGGTCTCCCCCTGCGTGGCCCCGGACGGCGTCACCGACGTCAGGACCGGTCCAGAGGGCAGCTGGGACCGGCGCTGCAGCACGGTCGCTTGCTCGTCCGACGCCGGGAGGTCCCAGCCGCCGGCCCAGGCGGAGCCGTCTGAGGTGGCCGCGACTCCGGAGAGCGGCACGAAGCGATCGGACGGACCCGCCGCCTTCTCGCGCGTCCAGTTCACCCCGTCCCAGCGCAGGACCAGGCCTTCCTGCCCCGGCGAGGAGGCGGTCCGTCCCACCAGGTACACGGGCGCGTTCGTCCCCGGCGCCACCGCCACGGCGGCCACCCTCTGGTCGGTCTGCGGGATCGTGGGCGGGTGCGCTGCCGACCAGGTCGTGCCGCGTCCGCGGAAGGCGAGCGGCGTCGCGTACGTGCTGGTCCGGTACCCCACGACCCAGACCGGCGCGCCGTCACGGCCGCCGGCCAGTCCGGTGAGGATCGAGTCGCGGTCCGTGGCCAGCGCCTGCGACCAGGCCGTCCCGTCCCAGCGCTGGACGAAGCCCTGCTCACTCCCATCGCGGACACACGAGCCAGCCACGTACACCTCGGTCGACGAGACAGCCTGGACGGCTGTGAGGTCTGTCCGCTCCGAGGTGCAGCCTTCGAGCCCGGTGCTGAACGAGCGGTCTACCCAGGTCCCGTCGAGCTGGCGCTCCTGCACCATGGGCTCGAAGCCGGCCGACCGGTGTCCGATGGCCCACACGGAGCCGCGCTGCAGCGCAGAGACGCCGTAGAACGCATTGCTCGCGGTCGGGTCGGGGCTCGGAACGATGGTCCAGTCACGACCGTCGTAGTGCAGGACGAGCGTCCGCTGCCCCGGTGGGTTGGTGCGGCGGGAGGAGCCGACCGCCCAGACATCGTTGTTGGCCGCGGCGGAGATGGACGGCAGCGTGTCCTGCGCCGGCGCCGTCTCACGTCCCGGCGTGACCATGCGCGTCCAGCCCGAACCGTCAAAGTGCAGCACCATCGGCCGCGTCTCCATCACGCCTGGCGGGAAGGTCCGGACCAGCCCTGATGCCCAGACGTCCGTCGATGAGATGGACGACATGCTGTCGACATAGCTGCGCCCGAAGATCGGCGGTACGTTGTCGGGCTCCCAGTAGGGCGGAACCGCCGCAACGGTCAGCACCCCTGCGTTCACCGCCCGCGGCTGCCCGATGTCGTCGTAGGCCCGCATCTCCACCGAGTACGAGCGCGAGCGCAGCGTGCCGTTCACCGGGGCCACGTAGGTGCCCTCGAATCGCGTCGCGCTGATGGGCTCCATCGGCACGGTGGCCGTCGAGCCGTCCGGGCCTGCGACCGTCGCCTCGACCGACGAGACGCCACGGTTGTCGGTGGCGCTGACCTGCAACGTCACCGATCCGCCGGTGTGCGTCAGCGCGCGCGGCAAGACGGACGGGTCGAAGACGTCCGGCGCCTCGTCGAAGGGCGGGGTGCCTGCCACCTCGACATCGCCAACCCGCTCCATGACCGAGTTGCCGGCCGCATCCATCGCGTCGACATCGACGCTCCAGCTCGCCGGTGCGTCGCCGCCGTTGGCACCGACGGTGGCGGTGCCGGTGTAGGTGAACCCCTGCGCCAGGGTCATCACGATGCTGGACGTCGCACCGTGGGGAGCCGTGAGCAAGGCTCCGACACCCGTGACGCCCACGTCGTCCGTGACGTCGGCGCTGACCGTGACCTGACCGCCGGCCGCTGGCAGGCCCACCGGCGATACCGTGCCGCTGGTGATGACGGGCGCGGTGACGTCCGCCGACTGGGCGTCGGCAGCCGGTGGCCCAAGGCCCAGCACCAAAACGCCGACTGCCAGAGCGGCCGCTGTTCGT
>JAOPWI010000340.1 GCA_025965755.1 Frankiales bacterium
TCGGCGGGCAGGCCCGGCCACGGCGGGCGTGCGGGCCCGGCGGCTCGGCTGCCAGGATCGGCCCATGACGCCTCCCGCCGGTGCCTGGCCGAGCCCGCTGTCCGCCGCCGACGCCTCGGCGGCCGGCACGGAGTACGGCCAGCTGGCCGTGACCGACGGTGGCCGCACCGTGTGGTGGACCGAGCTGCGGCCGTCACAGGGCGGGCGCAGCATCGTCCTGCGCAGCGTCGACGGCGGGCCGCCCGAGCCGGTCGTTCCGGAGGGGTTCGACGCGCGCACCCGCCTGCACGAGTACGGCGGGGCCTGCTGGACGCCGTACGGCGACGGGCTGGTCGTCAGCGGCCAGGACGACCAGCGCCTGTACGTCACCGACGGCTCGTCTGCCCGGCCCCTGACCCCGGACACCGGTGGCGCCGTCCGCTACGGCGAGCCGGCCCTGCTCGGCGACAGCCACGTGCTGGTCGTGCGGGAGACGCTGCCGGCGACCACCGAGCTGGTCGCCGTGCCGCTGAACGGCGGCGATCCGGTGGTGCTGTGGAACGCCAGCCACTTCGTGCGCAGCGCGCGGGTCAGCCCGGACGGCACCCAGCTGGCCTTTCTGACCTGGGAGCACCCGCAGATGCCGTGGGACGGCACCGAGCTGCGGGTCGCGCCGCTGCTGCCCGGACCGGCGCTGGGCGAGGTGCGCACCGTCCTCGGCAGCACCACCGAGTCGGTGTTCCAGCCCGAGTGGGAGCCCGGCGGGTCCCTGCGCGCCGTGACCGACCGCAGCGGCTGGTGGAACCTCGTCCGCGACGGCGTCGACGTGTGGCCGACCGAGCAGGAGTGCGGCTGGCCCGGCTGGGTCAACGGCTACGCCAGCCACGCCACGCTGCCCGGCGGCGAGGTGGCGGTCGTGCACGGCCGGCAGGCCAAGGCCCTGTCCGTCCTGGCTGCCGACGGGGCGGTGCGGGCGCTCGACCTGCCCTTCACCGCCTGGTCGCCCTGGCTGGTGGCCGACGGCGCCACCGTCGTCGGCCGCGCCGCCACGGCGAGCAGCGCCTGGGCGGTCGTCGCCGTCGACACGGCCACCGGCAGCTGGCGTGAGGTGACCAGCGCGCCGCAGCCCGACCCGGCCTGGGCCCCCGTCCCCGAGTCGGTGCAGGTCCCGTCGGCGGCGGGCCGGGTCACCTACGCGCACGTCTACCCGCCCACCAACCCGGAGCAGGACACCAGCGGCGCCGCGCCGTACGTCGTGTTCGTCCACGGCGGCCCCACCTCGCAGGTGCCGGCGGTCTACGCGGCCGAGAAGGCGTACTGGACCAGCCGCGGCTTCGGTGTCGCCGACGTCGACTACGGCGGCTCGACCGGCCACGGGCGGGCGTACCGCGACGCGCTGAAGGGCAGGTGGGGAGTCGTCGACGTCGAGGACTGCGAGGCGGTCGCCGGCTGGCTGCAGTCGACCGGCCGGGCCAGCAGCGTCTTCATCCGCGGCGGCAGCGCGGGCGGCTGGACGGTGCTCTGCGCCCTGACGCGGGGCGGCTCGGTGTTCGCCGGCGGCGCGTCGTACTTCGGCGTCGTCGACCTGCTGCCGTTCGCGCAGATCACGCACGACTTCGAGTCGCGCTACCTCGACAGCCTCATCGGCCCGCTGCCCCAGGCACGGGAGCTGTACGTGTCGCGGTCACCGCTGTCGCACATGGACACCCTGGACCGGCCGCTGCTCGTGCTGCAGGGCCTGGAGGACAAGGTCGTCCCGCCGTCGCAGGCCGAGCTGCTCGTCCAGGCGCTCGCGGACCGGGGGGTGCCGCACGCCTACCTCGCCTTCGCCGGCGAGGGGCACGGCTTCCGCACGGCCGAGCACCAGGTCGCCGCGCTCGAGGCCGAGCTGTCGTTCTACGGGCAGGTGCTGGGCATCGCGCCGCCCGGCGTGCCGGTGCTGGCGCTGCGCTAGAGGCCGAGCACCAGCGCCGCCTCGCGGGCGGCCTGTCCGCCCTCCTCGATCGCGACGTCGAGCGCGGTGCGCACGTCCAGATCGTCGGCCAGGGCGGTGAGCACCCGCTGCACCGCAGCGTCGTCGACATGCGGGCGCCCGGCGGCGGCGCGCAGCGCGTCCAGCCGAGCGGCGGCCGCGTCCAGCTGGGCCTGGTCGAAGTCCCAGGCCGCGTCGTACCGCCGGTCCAGCAGCATGGTCCGCACGACCGCCGCGCTGCTGCGGGTCACCAGGTCGCTCACGAAGACCAGGTTGCCGGTGGACTTGGCCATCTTGCGGCCCTCGAGCTGCACCGTGCCGACGTGCATCCAGGCCCGGGCGAACGGCGTCACGCCGGTGGCCGCCTCGGCCTGCGCCGCCTCGTACGCGTGGTGCGGGAACCGCAGATCCGCGCCGCCCGCATGCAGGTCGAGCGAGGCGCCGTACGTCGACAGCGCCATCGCCGTGCACTCGGCGTGCCAGCCGGGCCGGCCAGGGCCCCACGGGCTCGGCCAGGCCGGCTCGTCGCCGCTGCTGGACTGCCAGACCGCCTGGTCGAGCGGGTCGTCCTTGTCGGTGTCCTCGATCCGGCCGCCGTTGTCCGCGAGCAGCGCCAGCGCCGTCTCCCGGTCCAGCCCGGCCCGGGCCAGCACCGGGGCGCCGTGCAGGTAGACGCTGCCGGCCGACTCGTACGCCGCCCCGCTGTCCAGCAGCGCGGCCGCCAGCTCGACGACCTGCGGCACGAAGGTGTGGGCGCGCGGCTCGTGCGCCGGCCGGCGTACGCCGAGAGTCTGCATGTCCCGCTCGAAGTGGAACTGCTGCACCGCGGCGAAGCGGTCGTAGTGCGCACCCGCCCGGCTCGCCGCGTCGAACAGCACGTCGTCGACGTCGGTGACGTTGCGGCAGACCTCGACCTGGACGCCCAGGCGGCGCAGCAGCCGGTCGGCCACGTCGACCCAGACGAAGGTCGCGGCGTGGCCCAGGTGGGTCACGTCGTAGGGCGTGACGCCGCAGACATAGATCCGGGCGCGGCCGACCACGGACAGCGGCCGGCCACCCAGGCGCAGGCGGGGCGGTACGGGCAGGGGCGAGAGGGGCACGGTGCTCCTGGAGGTCGGGGGTCTCAGCCTGCCACCCCGGCGGACCGTGCCCGGTCCACCGCGCGGCAGAAATCGGCGTGCGCGTGCTGCTCGCGCTCGAGCGGGGCGAGCACCTCCGTCTGGGCCACCTGCTTCACGCGGGCCAGCAGCTGCGCGCGCGCCCGCCGGGCCCGCCGGCGGCCGTGCAGCCGGGCGAAGGGCCGCGCGACGGCCGCGACCAGCACGCCGGCCAGCAGCCCGGCTCCCAGCAGCAGCGTCGGGACGGGGAAGCCCTCGACCCGCGGAGTCGGCAGGACGTCGTCGAGCTGCAGGGAGCTCAGCAGCACCAGCCCGAGCAGCCAGCCGGCACCGACCAGCGCCGTCAGCAGCAGCAGCCACTGCAGCACGCCGACGGCTGCGGACCAGCGAGGCGGCTTCGGGGTCGCCAGGGAAGTGCCGGCCACCGCCCGGTCCAGGGCGGCGGGCAGGCCGGCCT
>JAOPWI010000353.1 GCA_025965755.1 Frankiales bacterium
CGGCCGGCCGGGACGCTGCCGACGTCGCCGTGGCGGTGGCCCGGGACGTCCGGGCCGGGGCCGGCCTGCTGCCCTCGCAGGTGGTGGTCAGCCCCGTCGACCGGCTGCCGTCCGGGCCGGGGCCGTCGCGCCGGGTGCTCGACCGCGGCTGAGGACTACTCTGGCTCCGTGGCCTACCTCGACCATGCGGCCTCCACGGCGCTGCTGCCGGAGTCGCTGGCCGCGGTCACCGCAGCGCTGACCGCGACCGGCAACGCGTCGTCGCTGCACGCCGCCGGCCGCCGGGCCCGCCGCACGGTGGAGGAGTCGCGCGAGGCACTCGCCAGCGCGCTCGGCGCGCGCCCCTCCGAGGTCATCCTCACCGGCGGCGGCACCGAGAGCGACAACCTCGCGGTCAAGGGCATGTTCTGGGCCCGCGCGGCCGCCGATCCCCGCCGTCGGCGCATTCTGGCCTCCGCGGTCGAGCACCACGCCGTTCTGGACGCCGTCGAGTGGCTGGTCGACCACGAGGGCGCCTCGGTCACCTGGCTCGAGGTCGACGCCGCCGGGCGGGTCGCGCCCGAGGTGCTGGAGGACGCTCTCGGCGACGACGTCGCCCTGGTCAGCGTCATGTGGGCCAACAACGAGGTGGGCACGGTCCAGCCGGTGCGCCGGCTGGCGGAGATCGCCCACGCCCACGGCGTGCCGATCCACACCGACGCCGTCCAGGCCGTCGGCCAGCTGCCGGTCGACTTCGCCGCGAGCGGCGTCGACGCTCTGACGGTCACCGGCCACAAGTTCGGTGGCCCGCTCGGCGCCGGCGCGCTGCTGCTCGGCCGGGACGTGGCGTGCACCCCGCTGCTGCACGGCGGCGGCCAGGAGCGCGACGTGCGGTCGGGCACCGCCGACGTGCCGGCCATCGCCGGGCTCGCCGTCGCGGCCACCGTGGCCGTGGAGCGGCAACCGGAGACCGCGACCCGGCTGGCCGCGCTGCGCGACGACCTGGTCGCCCGCGTCTGCGCCGCCCTGCCCGACGCGGTGCTCAACGGCGCGCGCGAGGACCGGCTCCCCGGCAACGCCCACTTCTCCTTTCCCGGCTGCGAGGGTGACTCGCTGCTCCTGCTGCTCGACGCGCGCGGTGTCGAGGTCTCGACCGGCTCGGCCTGCTCGGCCGGCGTGGCGCGCCCCTCCCACGTGCTGGTGGCCATGGGGGCCGACGAGGAGCGGGCCCGCGGCTCTCTGCGGTTCTCTCTGGGCCACACCTCGACCGCCGCCGACGTCGACGCGCTGCTGGACGCCCTGCCCACGGTCGTCGAGCGGGCCCGCCGCGCGCCCGTGCGGTGAAGCTGCTCGCCGCCGTCTCGGGCGGAGTCGACTCGGCGGTGGCCGCCGCGCTCGCCGTCGAGGCCGGGCACGACGTCACCGCCGTCCACCTGGCGCTGTCGGAGGCGCCGGCCACCCTGCGCTCCGGCTCGCGGGGCTGCTGCTCGGTCGAGGACTCCCGCGACGCGGGCCGGGTCGCCGACGTGCTGGGCATCCCGTACTACGTCTGGGACCTGGCCGCCCGCTTCCGCGAGGACGTCGTGGACGACTTCGTGGCGGAGTACGCCGCGGGGCGCACTCCCAACCCCTGCCTGCGGTGCAACGAGAAGGTCAAGTTCTCGGCCGTGCTCGACCGGGCGCTCGCGCTCGGGTTCGACGGGGTCGTCACGGGCCACCACGCCCGCCTCGCCGACGGCGTGCTGCGCCGGTCGGTCGACCTGGCCAAGGACCAGTCCTACGTCCTCGCCGTCCTCACCCCGCACCAGCTGGCGCACACGGTGCTGCCGCTCGGGGACCTGACCAAGGTGCAGGTCCGGGCTCTCGCGGCGGCTCGCGGCCTCGCCGTCGCCGACAAGCCGGACTCCCATGACGTGTGCTTCATCGCCGACGGCGACACGGCGGGCTTTCTGCGTGACCGGCTCGGTGCCCAGCCGGGGCCCGTGGTGGACGCCCTGACCGGCGCGGTCGTCGGGCAGCACGACGGGGCGTACGGCTTCACCGTCGGCCAGCGCCGCGGGCTCGCGCTGACGGTGCCCGCGGGGGACGGGCGTCCGCGGTACGTCCTGTCGGTCTCGCCGGTGCAGCGCACGGTGACCGTCGGGCCGGCGGAGGCGCTGGACACCTCCGGACTGCGCGCGGAGCGGCCGGTGTGGACGCAGGCGCCGGTGGAGCTGCCGCTGCGCTGCCTGGTCCAGCTGCGCGCCCACGGCACGCCGGTGGGCGCGCTGGTGTCGGCCGACGGGTCCGGCTGGCAGCTGGCCCTGGACGCGCCGGTGCGCGGGGTGGCCCCCGGTCAGGCCGCGGTGCTCTACGACGGCGACCGGGTGCTGGCCAGCGCCACGGTGGCATGACCTCGCGCCGGCGGGTCACTCCCGTCCCGGGCGGGCCGGTGCTCGTCGAGGGCCCGGTGGTGGTCGAGCTGCCGGACGGGTCGACGGTGGACTCCGACCGCCCCGTCGTGGCCCTGTGCACCTGCGGTCGCAGCGCCCGGTTGCCGTTCTGCGACACGTCGCACCGCGAGCCGGCGCGACCGTGACCGCCAGCGGTCCGGCTGCGGCCGGCACCGCGCCGGGGGGCTGACGGTCAGGCCTCGCGCCGCAGGGACGAGCCGCCGTGCTGCCAGGCCGTGAGCAGGGCGTCGCCGAAGCGCTCCTCGAGCAGGAGACCGGCCTGCACGCCGAGCACGACGTCGGCCGACAGCTCCGGCTCACGGGCCAGCAGGTCGCGCAGCAGCCCGACGCGCAGCACCTGCTCGTGCACCGCGTCGGCCTCGACGTGCTCGTCGTAGAACGCGCCGCTGACCCCGAGCCGCTCGCACGCCTGCGCCAGCCGGCGCGAGCCGGGGGAGGACGTCACCTCGATCATCGCGAACTGCCCCACCGCCGCCCCCCGCAGCGAGCGGTGCAGGCCCAGCAGCGACATGAGGTTGACCGGCGCCAGCGTCGTCGCGGGCACGGCGTCGAGGTACGCGCCGTAGCTGTCGTCCAGGCCCAGCTCGACCATCAGCGCCGCGAACATCACGGCGTGCATGCGGCCGGCCGACCCGGCGCCGTACTCGTCGTGCTGCACCGCGGCCATGGACGCCTTGGCCTGCCCCTCGAGGCGGGGCACGACCCAGGACTGCGGGTCCGCCTCCTTCAGGTGGTAGGTCGAGCGGTGGGCGACGTACTCGCGCAGGTGCCGCCGCTCGCCGTCGCGGCGCAGGAACCACGACGGGCCGCTGCCGCGGACCTCGGCCTCGAGCAGCGGCGCGAGCGCCCCGTCCACGTCACGGCCGCCGGGGACCTGCTCGCGCAGCGCCGCGAGGAACGGCTGCTCCAGCCCGCGCCGGAAGCGCAGCAGGTCGGGGTCCCACTCGAGCTCGGCGTCGACGCCCTCGACCGCGCGGTAGTGCAGCTCGTAGCACAGGTGCAGGGCCAGCTGGAGGTCCTCGCCGTACGGGTCGGCGCCGGTGGCCGGCGGGAGCCCGGCGGTCGGCGCGGCGCCGCGCAGGGCCTCGAGC
>JAOPWI010000371.1 GCA_025965755.1 Frankiales bacterium
CGGCCGGCCGCCGCCGCGGCCGCCGCCTCCTGCTGGCCGTCCCGCGCCTGCGGGAAGCCCAGCAGCGACAGCGCGTCGGGAACGGGGAGCGAGGCTCCGCGCACCGGCCAGCGGGGGAAGGTGTCCGGCGGCCAGACGTACGGGACCTCGGGGTCGACGTCGCCGAACAGCGGCCGGTAGTACTCCGGGTCCTTGCGCACCAGCGAGCAGCGGTGCGACAGGTGCAGGTCCTCCCGGCCCCACCAGGGCGGCAGGTCCGGGTCCACCGGGAGCTGGCCGCCGGTCCACGCCAGCAGCTGCGGCAGCACGGTGTCGGCGTGGCCCCGGCGGGTCCACTCGCGGCAGTTCTCCACCCCGTACCGCACGAGGCCGGGAACGAAGCCGCGCCACATGCGGACGGCCGGGTGGTTCTTCCAGGCATAGCCGGGCCAGGTCAGGGCGCGCAGGATCTGGAACGTCTCGACCCGCTGCTTGCCCAGGCGCGGGCTGTCCAGGACCTGGCTGCTGGCCCGCAGGTCGGGGTAGGGCACGAAGGTCTGCACGGGGCAGGCCTACCTACCCGACGCCGTCCAGGAACCCCCGGACGAGGGTCATCATCTCCTCGGGGTGCTCGAACTGCGGGACGTGGCCGCAGTCCTCCATGACCACCGAGGCGGTGTCCGGCAGGGCGTTGGCGACGTGATAGGCGAACGAGGCCGGAACGAGCCGGTCGCGGTCCCCCCAGACGAACAGCGCGGGCGGCATGAGCCCCGGCAGGCGGGCCCAGAAGCCGTGCCGCCCGAACGCCTCCTCCAGGTAGATCTGCCGGGAGCAGGCGAAGAAGGCGGTCCGGTGCGCCGGCGAGCGCATGACGCGCACGGCCTCGTCGGCGGCGGCGTCGTACCAGGCCCGGGGGAGCCGGTCCGGGACGCTCATCATGGCCTTGATGGCCTCCACGACGAACGCGTGCGACAGCGGCGGTACCGGCGCCCGGGCCAGGCCCGGCGGCAGCAGCCGGACGACGTGGACGAAGTGCCGCAGCGAGCGGAACGCCGGGGACGGGGTGAGCAGGACCAGCGCCTTCACCGACTTGGGGTGCTGGAGTCCCTGCTCGATGGCGATCCGCCCGCCCAGGGAGTTGCCGATCAGCACCGCGCCGCGGCTGCCGGTGGCCACCTGGAACGCCTGCAGCCAGGCGGCGAACCAGGCCGAGGTGTACGGGGCGAACGGCGCGTCCGAGGCCCCGAAGCCGGGGTTGTCCGGGGCGAGCACGCGGTGGTCCCGCGACAGGTCGGCGAACACCGGCAGCATCGACGCGTTGGTGGCTCCCAGCCCGTGCAGCACGATCACCGGCTGCGCGTCGGGCGGCCCGGCCTCCAGATAGGTCGTCCGCACGCCCATCGCGGTGATCCGGTGGGACCGCGGGGTCTGGTCGTCGACCGCGTCGGCCGCGAACAGGCCGTCGAGCTGCAGGGACAGGGCGAGGTCGCCGCGCACGGTGATGCTGCCGTCGAGGAACGCGCGCACGCCCGAGCAGCGCCCGGAGACGACCTCGGCCAGGGCCGCGGCCGTGCCGCGGATGATCAGGTCGCGGGTGTTCGTGCCGCCGCGGCGGGCCCGCGTGCTGCCGCCCTCGAGGTCGATCGTCCAGACGCCGCTCTCGCCCGCGTCCAGCACCACGGTGGCGGTGCGGTCGGCGAGCACCGTGCCCCGCACGCCGCGGCGCAGCTGGCTGGCGAGGAGGACGTCCAGATCGGCGCCGTGGGCCGGGGCAGTGGAGGTCACGCCCGGACGCTACCCACCAGTAGAGGGATCACCCGAGCCGCCAGGAGAGGGATGACCCGGGCAGCGCCGCCGGTCGCCGGAGCTAGTTGCCGACCTCTTCCAGGCCCGGAGGCAGGTGACCGGTCGTCCGCCTCCACGCCGAGGCCGCGCCGCGGGTCGCCAGCAGGCGCGCGACGGCGACGGTGACGCCGCTGGCGACCGCCCAGGAGAGGGCCTCGCTCCACGTCGTGCCGGGCGCCGCCGGGTTGCGCGGGGGCTCGCCGCCCCTGGTCCTGGCCCAGACCTTGTCGAGCACCGTGCGGCTCAGCTTGGCTGCCGCCAGCCCGCTGCTGATGCCGACGAGCTTCCAGCCGACAGATCCGACCGACATGTGCGCCCTCTCGTGCAGGTGGAGTTCTGCTCGCGCTCCTGCCCGGGTGCCGGGAGTGCGAACCAGGGAGCGGGGTATCCCGGGCGCACACCGGCAGGGGAGGCCCCATGAGCGAGTTCGAACGAGGTGACGAGGTCACCTGGAAGAGCCACGGCGGGCAGGCTCAGGGCACGGTCGAGAAGGAGATCACGACCGAGACCGAGGCCGCCGGCCGCACGGTGAAGGCCAGCAAGGACGAGCCGCAGTACCTCGTCAAGAGCGACCGCAGCGGCGGCGAGGCGGTGCACAAGCCCGGCGCTCTGCACCAGGCCTGAGGCGGCTGTCACCATGGCGACATGACGAGCAGCCTGCCGGACGTCCGCAACGTGCCCGAGCTCTCCCGCTTCGAGCTGGAGCTGGCAGGCGAGGTGGCCGTCCTCGTCTACGAGCTGCAGGGCCAGGACCGGGTGGCGTTCACCCACACGGTCGTCCCGGCCGCCCACGAGGGCAAGGGCGTCGGCAGCGCGCTCGTCGTGACCGCGCTGGACTGGGCGCAGGCCGAGGGACGCGCGGTCGTGCCGGTCTGCACCTTCGTGCAGGGATGGCTGGCCCGGCACCCCGAGCGCAGCGGCCAGGTGGCCGGCGCGAGCTGAACGACGGCGGCCCCCGAGCTCGTCGCCAGGCAGGCCTGCGCGCGCCCGGGTAGGGTCCGTGCCGGTCCCACCGGACCTCGCGCAAGCAGCAGCCGTGGTGACGAGGCGGAGGAGCAGACGTGGTGGAGGTGCTCGTCCGGCGCCTCGACCCAGACGTCCCGCTCCCGGCGTACGCCCATGCCGGGGACGCCGGCTGCGACCTGGTGACGACGGTCGACGTGGACCTGGCGCCCGGCGAGCGCGTGCTCGTGCCGACCGGCATCGCGCTGGCCCTGCCGGAGGGCTGGGCCGGGTTCGTGCACCCGCGGTCCGGGCTGGCCGCGCGAGCCGGGGTCACCATCGTCAACGCCCCCGGCACCATCGACGCGGGCTACCGCGGCGAGGTGCAGGTGGTCCTGCACAACACCGACCTGCGGGAGACCGTGCGCCTGCGCCGGCTCGACCGGGTGGCGCAGCTGGTCGTCCAGCGCGTCGAGCAGGTGCGGTGGCGGGAGACCGACGGCGAGCTGCCGAGGTCGGCGCGGGGCGCGGGCGGGTACGGCTCGACCGGCGGCTGGTCTGCCGACACACACGAACAGGCAGTGAAGGGGTGAGCGTGTTCCGACGGCGCAAGCGCGACGAGGACCCGGCGGTCGAGGACGGCGCGCTCGACGGACTCGAGGACTCCGCGGAGCAGGACGGCGACGAGGACGACGAGGACGAGGACGAGCCGGTCGGCGCGGCCGCGCCGAGGAGGCCGGCCCGTCCGCAGGGG
This sequence comes from Frankiales bacterium, assembly GCA_025965755.1. GTDB lineage: Bacteria > Actinomycetota > Actinomycetes > Mycobacteriales > SCTD01 > RYN-170. Next base: position 3,521 of record JAOPWI010000371.1, read on the forward strand.
CCGTGGGACTCCACCGACGCGCCGCTCAACGACGACGTCGGCCGGATCGACCTCGGTGGCCTGCTGGTGCCGGTGCCCGACGGGCTCGAGGTGCGCGTCGACGTCAGCCCCGAGGGTGAGGTGGTCGCGGCGACGCTGGTGCACCTCGAGGCCCAGATGCAGATCAACGCCTTCGCGGCGCCCCGCTCGGAGGGCATCTGGGCGGAGGTCGCCCGCGAGATCCAGGGTGCGCTGATCGAGAGCGGCGGCACGGCCGACCTGGTCGAGGGCCCGTACGGCCCCGAGCTCAAGGCCGCCGTCCCGACCGAGGTGCCCGGCCAGGGCCTGATCCTCGCGCCGGCCCGCTTCGTCGGCATCGACGGCCCGCGCTGGTTCCTGCGCGCGCTGCTCACCGGCCACGCCGCCGTGGACGCCGCCGCGGCCGCCCCGCTGCTCGACGCGCTCAAGCAGGTCGTCGTCGTGCGCGGCGGCGAGGCCATGGCCGTGCGCGACCCGCTGCCGCTGCGGCTGCCCAAGGAGGTCGCCGAGCAGGCCGAGCAGGCGTCCCTGGAGGAGGAGCAGCAGCGCGAGCGCCCCGACCTGAGCCTGCCGGCGCGCGGGCCCGAGATCACCGAGATCCAGTAGTCGCGAACCGACGTACGCTCCTGTCGTGAGCCGCGACCAGACCAGCGAGAAGGCCCCCGGCCGCTTCCGGCGGGCCCTGGCCCGGCTGGCCGCCGACGAGGAGGAGCTCGACCGGCGCGACCTGCAGGAGGGCGCGGCGTCGGAGGGCGCCACTCCGGTGATGCGCTGCACCAAGGGCGAGCCGGTCCGCGTCGCGGGCACGGTGCGGGCCGTCGTGCTGCGCCCCCGCGCGGGCGTGCCGACCCTGGAGGCCGAGCTGTACGACGGCAGCGGTTCGGTCACGCTGATCTGGCTGGGGCGCCGGCGCATCCGCGGCATCGACCCCGGTCGCACGCTGGTCGCCCACGGCCGCATGACCCACAACGAGGGCAAGCCGACGATCTACAACCCGGCGTACGAGCTGAGGGCTGCAGGTGCCTGAGCCCTCCCGGCCGGCCACCACCTCGGCCCTGGTCGAGAGCTTCGGCGGCAAGCGCGGCCTGATCGACAGCGGCCTGCCCGCGGTGGTGTTCGTCTTCGTCAACAGCGTCGTGCAGGCGCTGCGTGACGACGGGCAGCCCTACCTCGCGCCGGCGCTGATCGCCGCGCTGGCCACCGGCGTCGGCATCATGGCGCTGCGCCTGCTGCGCCGGCAGACCCTGCAGCAGGCCGCCTCGGGCTTTCTCGGCCTGGCCATCGCGGTCTACTTCGCCAACCGCTCCGGGGAGGCCCGCGGCTTCTTCCTGCCCGGCATCTTCATCAACATCGGGTACGGCCTGCTCTTCCTGGGCAGCGCCGTCGTCGGCTGGCCGCTCGTGGGCGCCATCATCGGCGCGATCGAGGGCCTGGGCGACCGGTGGCGCACCGACGCGCGGCTGCGCCGCACGTTCGCCCTCGTCACGGTCGGCTGGGCGCTCGGCGTCTTCGGCCTGCGGGCCGCGGTGCAGGGCGCGCTCTACCTGGCCGACCGGCCCGGGCTGCTGGCCGCGGCCCGGCTGCTCATGGGCTGGCCGCTGACGATTCTCGCCGTCGTGGTGACGCTGTGGGCGACCCGGCGGGCCACCCGCGCGGTGCTCGGAAACGGGCCCGAGACGGCCTAGCGGGAGCGGTGGCCGCTGCCGAGCAGCGCGTCCAGCTCCTCCTCGACCTCCGTGGTCGCCACGATGAGCAGCTCGTCGCCGCCCTCGAGCGCGGCGTCGGGGGTCGGCACGATGACGCGCCCGTCGCGCAGGACCGCGACCAGGGCGCTGTCGGTCGGCCACGGCACGTCGCCGACGGTCTTGCCGACGATGCGGGCGTCGGCGGCGAGGGTCATCTCGACCAGGTTGGCCTGGCCCTGACGGAAGGTCAGCAGCCGCACGAGGTCGCCGACGGACACGGCCTCCTCGACGACGGCGGCCAGCAGCCGCGGGGAGGAGACGCTGACGTCCACGCCCCACGACTCGTTGAACAGCCACTCGTTCTTGGGATGGTTGACCCGGGCGACGACGCGGTCGACGCCGAACTCGGTCTTGGCCAGCAGCGACACCACCAGGTTGACCTTGTCGTCGCCGGTGGCCGCCACCACGACCTGGCACTCCTGCGCCCGGGCCTGGACCAGGCTGTCCAGCTCGCAGGCGTCGGCCTGCAGCCAGTCGGCTCCCGGCACGGTGTCCACCTTCATGGCCCGCGCCTCGCGCTCGACCAGCAGCACCTGGTGGCCGTTGTGGATGAGCTCGCGGGCGATCGAGCGCCCGACGTTGCCGGCTCCGGCGATGACGACGCGCATCAGCCGACGTCCTTGCGGGGCGGCGCCCCGAACAGGTCGGCCACCTCCTGGCGGCGCTCGAACTGCATGACCGCGTGCACGAGGTCGCCTTCCTGCACCACCGTCTGGTTGTCCGGCAGGATCCCGACGCCCAGCCGGGTGAGGAAGGCCACGCGCACCGCGGTGGCGTCCTCGAGGTCGCGCAGCCGGTGGCCGACCCAGTCCGGGTTGACCGCGATCTCTGCGAGCACCACGCGGCCGCTGGGATCGCGCCACTCGCTGGCCAGGCCCTCCGGCAGCAGCCGGCGCAGGACCTGGTCGGCGGTCCACCGCACGGTGGCCACCGTCGGGATGCCGAGCTTCTCGTACACCTCGGCGCGCCGCGCGTCGTAGATGCGCGCGACGACGTTCTCGACGCCGAAGGTCTCCCGGGCCACCCGGGCCGCGATGATGTTGCTGTTGTCACCGTTGCTGACGGCGGCGAAGGCGTGCGCCCGCTCGATGCCGGCCTCGATCAGGGTGTCGCGGTCGAAGCCGACGCCGCTCACGCGGATGCCGCGGAACGTCTCGGGCAGCCGGCGGAACGCGCCGGCCTCACGGTCGATCACCGCGACGTCGTGGTCGAGGCGCTCCAGGCTCTTCGCGAGCGCGGAACCCACGCGCCCACAGCCCATGATCACGACGTGCACGCCGTCCTCCTGCCAGCAGCCCCGTCCGGACAGACGGGCGGGTCGACGCTACACGCGGGTCCGCCGCGAAGCGGCCGCTGCGGACGCGCCTACCCTTCCTGCCGTGGCAGTGGTGAACGACGTCCTGAAGCGCCTGGTCATCGGCCGTGCGCTGCGCAGCGACCGGGCGTCGGAGCAGGAGCTGCCGAAGTATCTGGCGCTCCCCATCTTCGCCAGCGACCCGCTGTCGAGCGTCGCCTACGCGACGCAGGAGATCCTGGTCTTCCTGACCCTGGGCGGGCTGGCCTACCTCTACCTGACCCCCTACCTGGCCGCCGCGGTGGTCGTCCTGCTCACGGTGGTGGTGCTGTCCTACCGCCAGCTGGTGCACGCCTACCCCAGCGGCGGCGGTGACTACGAGGTCGCCAACCGCAACATCAGCCCCAGCGCCGGCCTGGTCGTGGCCAGCGCCCTGCTGGTGGACTACGTGCTCACCGTCGCGGTGTCCATCTCGGCCGGCGTCGACAACATCATCTCCGCGGTGCCGTCGCTGGCGGACCACCGGGTGCTCATGGCGGTGATGTTCGTCGCGTTCCTGACCGCCATGAACCTGCGGGGAGTCAAGGAGTCGGGCAAGGCGTTCGCCATCCCCACCTACGGGTTCGTGCTGGGCGTCATGTCCATGATCGTGTACGGGCTGGCGCAGGCCGTCTTCGGCGACGCCCCCCAGGCCGAGAGCAGCGGCTACACCGTCGTGCCCGAGCACGGCCAGTCCGGGCTGACCGGCCTGGCGCTGGCCTTCTTCGTGCTGCGTGCCTTCTCCTCCGGCTGCACCGCGCTGACCGGCGTCGAGGCGATCGCCAACGGCGTCCCGGCGTTTCGCAAGCCCAAGAGCAAGAACGCCGCCACCACCCTCGCCCTCATGGGCGGCATCGCCATGACCATGTTCACCGGCATCACGGCGCTCGCCCTGCTCACCGACGTCCGCTACTCCGAGCACCCCTCCGAGCAGTTCCGGGAGTTCGGCGAGGGGGACGTGCAGCGCAGCGTCATCGCGCAGGTGTCGGCGGCGGTGTTCGGCGACCACAGCGCCGGGTTCTTCTACCTGACGGCCATGACGGCCGGCATCCTGATCCTGGCGGCCAACACGGCGTTCAACGGCTTCCCGCTGCTGGGCTCGATCCTGGCCCAGGACCGCGCGCTGCCCCGCCAGCTGCACACCCGCGGCGACCGGCTGGTCTACAGCAACGGCATCGTGCTGCTGGCCACCTTCGCGGCGCTGCTCATCTTCGCCTTCGACGCCAGCGTCACCCGGCTCATCCAGCTCTACATCATCGGCGTCTTCACGTCGTTCACCTTCGGGCAGTACGGCATGGTCCGGCACTGGAACCGGCTGCTGCGCGACCCCGCCGTGCCCGCGGAGCTGGCGAGCGGCTACCGCCGCAGCCGGGCCATCAACGCCGTCGGCGCGTCGCTCACGGGGCTGGTCCTGGTCATCGTGACGATCACCAAGTTCACCAGCGGCGCGTACCTGGTCCTGCTGGCCATGCCGCTGCTGTGGCTGCTCATGCGCGGCATCCGGCGCCACTACGACCGGGTCGCCCGCGAGCTGGAGCCGGAGGAGACCAACCCGTCGCTGCCCAGCCGCAACCACGCCATCGTCCTGGTGTCCAAGGTGCACGCCCCGACGCTGCGCGCCCTCGCGTACGCCAAGGCCACCCGGCCCCACGACCTCACGGCGCTCACCGTGGAGGTCGACCCGGAGGAGTCGCGGGCCCTGCAGGACCAGTGGGACGCCCGCGGGCTGTCCGTGCCGCTGACGGTCATCGCCTCGCCGTACCGCGAGATCACCCGGCCCGTCCTGGACTACGTCCGCTCGGTGCGGATGAAGAGCCCGCGCGACGTCGTCACGGTCTTCGTGCCCGAGTACGTCGTCGGCCACTGGTGGGAGCAGCTGCTGCACAACCAGAGCGCCCTGCGGCTCAAGGGCCGGCTGCTGTTCCAGCCGGGCGTCATGGTCACCAGCGTGCCGTACCAGCTGCGCTCCTCCGACCGGCGCAAGGACGACGACGAGGGCAACGCCCCCGGCGACGTCCGCCGGGCCGCGCGCACGTGATGCTCGAGCTCGTCGTCGGGCCCGTCGCCGCGGGCGGCGCCTGCGTCGGCCACGCGCCCGACGGCCGGGTCGTCTTCGTCCGGCATGCGCTGCCCGGCGAGCGGGTCCGCGTCGAGGTGACCAGCGAGACCACCCGGTTCCTGCGGGGCGACGCCGTCGAGGTGCTCGAGCCGTCGCCGGACCGGGTCGAGCCGCCGTGCCCCTACGCCCGGCCCGGCCGCTGTGGCGGCTGCGACTTCCAGCACGTCGCGCTGCCGCGCCAGCGGGCGCTCAAGGCCGAGCTGGTGCGCGAGCAGCTGCGCCGCCTCGCCGGCGTGGAGCTCGACATCGAGGTCGAGCCGGTTCCCGGCGACGACGAGGGCCTGGGCTGGCGCACCCGGGTGGGCTTCGCGGTCACACCCGCGGGCGAGGCCGGGCTGCACCGGCACCGGTCCTCCGAGCTCGAGCTGGTCGACCGCTGCCTGATCGCCGCGCCCGGGGTGGAGCAGGTCGGCGCCGAGCGCCTGCCCTGGCCCGGAGCGACCGCGGTCGAGGTGGCCACCACGACGGACGGCCGCCAGCGGGTCGCCGCGGTGGCCGGCCGGCCCGCGCCGCT
>JAOPWI010000442.1 GCA_025965755.1 Frankiales bacterium
GCGGGAGCCGTTTCTGTAGATCGAAAGTACGAGGTCATGAGCGCAAAAGTCAGTTGACGAATAAAGGCGAAATCAAAAGCAGCTTCCGGGCCGGCAAGCATTGGGAGCACGGATGCGGGCGCGCTCGCGCCGTGGCATCCGCCGGCGGATATGCGTCCTGGAAAAATTTACACCGGCGAGGAAAACTTTGCAGAAGCTACATTGCTTGGCCTTGAATCAAAATCCGATTTTTCTTTTGCACGGGTCGGCCCTGAAGCGAATATCTTCGGAAGTCAGCGCGGTGCGTCCGGCGGCCACTGCATATCCAAGGCCATCGAGCAAGATCTTGCGCATTTCGCGCGGCGACACTTCGGATAGCTTCTCAGAGACCGCGCCCGGCAGGTCGGGTTCCAGGGTGCGAAGTTTGAGCTCCCGCAACAGCCCCGCATAAACCCGCTGCGCAATGCCGGCCGCCTGTTCCGGTGTCGGCGCCGGTACTTCGTAGACCGCCATCCGGCTCAGCAGTGGCGACGGAATGCCCTCCAGGCTGTTCGCGGTAAGCACCCAGAACACTTGGCTTGCATCGAGATCGACGTCGATGAACTCATCGTGGAATGCGCGCGAGGTCTCGGGTTCCAGCAGCTGATAAAGCGCCGCCATCGGATCGGACTGGGTGGAGCCGGTGGCCTTCTCGACTTCATCGAGCAGCACCACCGGATTGGCGAACCGGCCTCTCACGAGCCGCTCCGCGACCTTGCCGCATTTGGCGCCCTTCCATGTGGACGAACTGCCGGTGATCACGAAACCGGCGGACAGCGCGTTCATGCTGATGAATTCGAATTCGGTCCCCAGAACCGCCGCGAGCCGTTTGCCGAAATGGGTCTTGCCCACCCCGGGATCGCCGAGCAGAAGCACGGGCATCACATTGAAGCTGGCGCCACCGGCCAAGGCCAGGCCGAGGTAGCGCGTCAGGTCATCCAGCACTTCGGTGAAATTGGGGCAATCTTCGTAGAGCGGATCGAGCGCACTGGCTGCCGAGGGCGTGGTGACGAATCGATCGGCGCCCAGCGCGACCATGTTTTCGTAGAACGCTTCGAGCTCTGGCGATTTCATTGCGCGCGCCCGTTCCTGGGCGGTCTCGACTTCCTTCATGTCGTAAATGGGATGGGAGCGAGCGATAGCGAGCGTCATGCGAAATTCTCCTGAAAAGCGTTTCAAAAGAAGCACCCGGCTTTGGCCATCGAGGCATCGATGCAGGTGGCGATGCGCCGCGGCCAAATGTGTAACGAGGCCATACATACTTTATACCTAAAGCAGCAAGTCCCGTTCCGGCTAAAAAGGTTTCTGATGACCAAACTCATGCATGGGTTGCGAAAAGTCGACAACCCTGTTGGGCTCACGAGGCCGCGCCTCGCGCCATCCATGCGGTCAGAGCGCCTTGCCGGTCGTGCGCGCCATTGGGAAGCGCATCCTCGAGAGCGCGAAAGGCAAACGCAGCAGACGACGATGATGAGTGCTGCCAATCGATCGGCTTGTTCCATCGGCCCAATCCGGTGCGGGCGCGCACGCATTTTGCTCACTCCTTTGATGACCCGGAAATCCTTTGCGCCTGAAATGTGCGCTCTCAAAAACCAGAACCGATTCCGAGGCTATCTTTCTTGACCGTTCTCAGCGTTCGCTTTTTTCGCAGCGCCCTATACTTAAATCGAGAGCGATAGAAACGTAAATGGCTTTCAGGTGTCCATGCAGTTGCATGCTTGTCAATCACCTGTCACGGGGAGGCATCGATGATCAATCAAGGCGAACTCAATACCGAACAGCAAGAGAATTTCTTGAAGAGTTTGGTGGCCTTTACCAAGAACCATCGAGCGGTATATTGGTCCGGACCGCTGGCCCGTTTTCTCGAACAGGTGTTGCCGGGAGATCCGCAAGGAGCGGCGCGCAGTTCGCACCAGTACATGTGGGACATGATCCGCTGGATGGGCGACGAGGACGAGAAGGGACATTTTCATTGCAAGCTGTTCGACCAGGAGCTTTTCGGAATCGATGAGGCGATCGATCGGGTCGTCGATTATTTCAAGGCCGCCGCCGCCGGTTCCGAAGTGGGACGGCGCCTTCTGCTTCTGCTCGGCCCGCCGTCGGGCGGCAAATCCACCCTGGTGATCCTGCTCAAACGCGGGCTCGAAGAATACAGTTATACCGACGCCGGCGCCATCTATGCGATTCAGGGCTGCCCCGTGCATGAGTCGCCGCTGCACCTCGTCCCGCACTCTCTGCGTCCGAGCTTTCGCGAGACCTACGGCGTCGAGATCACAGGTGAAGTGTGTCCCCATTGCCGCACCCGGCTCGAGAACAACTACGACGGCGATTTCATGAGAATGCCGGTGGAGCGCATCTTCATTTCCGAAGCCGGACGGGTCGGCATCGGCACGTACGCACCGCATGACCCGACGACGGCCGATCTTGCCGATCTGGTCGGATCGGTCGACCTGTCGAAAGTCGCCGAGTTCGGCGATGAGGGCGATCCGCGCGCTTGGTCGTGGTCCGGCGCCGTCTATGCAGCAAGCCGCGGCATGCTCGAGATGATCGAAATCCTGAAAGTGAAACGGGAATTCCTTTACCTGCTGTTGACGCTCACGCAGGAAAAGAATGTGAAGGTGTCGCGCTTTCCACTGATCTATCTCGACGAGACGATTCTCGCGCATACCAACCTCGCGGAATTCCGCCGCTTCCTTCAGGAGAGCGAGAACGAGGCGCTGCTCGACCGCATGGTCATCATCCAGGTGCCGTACACGCTGAACTACCGCGACGAGGCCCGCATTTATAAAAAGCTGATTTCCTCCGCGGCGCCGGCATTTCGGGAAGTGCATCTCGATCCCCATGTGCTGCACGCCGCGGCGGTGTTCGCGATTCTCACCCGCCTGAACGAGAGC
>JAOPWI010000405.1 GCA_025965755.1 Frankiales bacterium
GCTCTTCCGATCTCCGCCCTCGGACGTGCGGGGCACCACCAGCAGCACGGACGCCGCCGCGCGCGAGCGGCACTCGGTGAGCGCCGCGTCGAGCAGCGCCGCCCCGTGGCCGCGACGGCGGGCGGCCGGGTCGACCATGCCCGACAGCTCGATGTCGCCGAAGTCGTAGATGCCGAGGAAGCCGACCAGGCGCCCGTTCTCGTGCACCAGGACGTCGTCGACCCGCTCGCCGCTGCGACCTGCCAGCACCTGGGGCTCGAGCTTGAGCCGGCCGCCGTCGGCGGCCAGCACGCGCGCTTCGAGCGCCGCGATGTCGTCCAGCTCGGCACCGGTCAGCCCGCGGGTGAGGGTCAGCACGCGCCCATCCTCACCACGCGGGTCAACCGGTTATCAGGTCAGGACGCCTTCTCCAGGATGTGGATCCCGCAGGCCGAGCCGAGACCGATGACGTGGGCCAGGCCGACCCGGGCGCCCTCGATCTGACGCGGCCCGGCCTCGCCGCGCAGGTGGTGCGCGATCTCCCAGACGTTCGCGATGCCGGTGGCCGAGATCGGGTGGCCCTTGGACTGCAGGCCGCCCGACACGTTGACCGGGGTGCTGCCGTCGCGGAACGGCGCGCCGGACTCGAAGAAGTCCACCGCCCCGCCCTCGGGGCACAGCATCAGGTTGTCGTAGTGCACCAGCTCGGCGGTGGCGAAGCAGTCGTGCAGCTCGACCAGGTCCAGGTCGCTCGGGGACACGCCCGCCGCGTCGTACGCCTGCTGCGCCGCGCGCCGGGTCAGCGTGTTGACGTTGGGCAGGACCTGGCAGCCCTCCTCGTACGGGTCGCTGGTCAGCACGGACGCAGACACCTTGACGGCACGCCGGCGCTGGTCGGGGTCCAGCGTCTTGAGCTTCGCGTCGCTGACGAGGACGGCGGCCGCGGCGCCGTCGCAGTTGGCCGAGCACATCGGCCGGGTGTTGGGATAGGCGATCATGATGTCATTCATGATCATCTCGAGGGGCATCGCCTTGCTGTAGGCGGCGAGCGGGTTGAGCGTCGAGTGCGCGTGGTTCTTCTCCGAGATCCGCGCGAACAGCTCGAAGGAGACACCGCCGTACTTGTGGCCGTACTCCATGCCGATCTGCGCGAACGTGCCGGGCATGCCGGCGGTGCCGACCCGGCCGTCGAGGTCCATGACCGCCCCGTCGGTCCCGCGCGGCGTCCACGTCTGCGTGTCGAAGCTCGCCGGGCCGCCACCCAGCAGCCCGGCGCCGCTGAGCTTCTCCACGCCGACGGCCAGGCCCATGTCGGCCTCACCGGCCTTGATCGCCATCATGACCGTGCGCAGCGCGGTGGCCCCGGTCGCGCAGGCGTTGGCCACGTTGAACACCGGGATCCCGGTCTGGCCGATCTGCTTCTGCAGCTTCTGGCCGATGCCGCTGCCGAACAGGTTGCCCGCCGCCAGGACCTGCATGTCGGCCATGGTGACGCCACCGTCCTTGAGCGCGCCGAGGGCCGCCTCGGCGGCCAGCTCGTCGGTCTCGACATCCGGGCGCTTGCCGAACTTGGTCATGGTGATTCCGAGGATCCACACATCGCCGCTGCTCACTGGGTCAGGCTCCGATCGGGGTGAAGGCGAAGCCGATGGCCTCGGTGCCGTGGCTGTCCGTGCCCAGGGGGTAGGTCGTCAGGCGGACCTTCTGCCCGAGGTGCACGTGCTCGGGGGTCGGCTCCACGCCGACGATGTTGGCCTGCACGGTGGTGCCGCCGCAGTCGACGGTGGCCGCGACGTAGGGCACCGCGACGCCCGGCATCGCGAAGGCGACGATGGTGAAGGCGACGATCTCGCCGTCCGTCGGCACGTCGGCGTCGCGGAACGTCTCGCAGAAGCAGGACGCGCAGGCGGCCCGCCGGCCGAAGAAGCGCGCGGCGCAGGCCGTGCACTCCTGGGCGACCAGGTGGGGTTCGGGTTCCAGGGCCAGTGCTCGGACAACAGGGACGGACGCCATGCGCGCTCCTCGGTCGGGCCTCGGACACTAGAGGCCGCAGCGCGCTGCCGTCAGTCCCTGCCCGCGCCCCGGATCAAGGACCGCGCGGCCACGGCCGCACCGGCAGCGGCGATGAACGGCCCGGCCACCAGGAAGGGGTCCAGCGCCTGGTGGTGGACGTCGGCTCGCTTGCGGCCGAGCCGGGAGGACAGGCCCCGGTGGGTGAGCTCGGCCTGGACGCCGGTCTCGGTCACCGGGTTGTCCGGGCGCAGCCGCGCGAGGGACCCGACGTGCGCCTCCACCGCGTCGACCCGGTCGGCCGCGATCAGCAGCAACCAGTGAGCGGCGCGGGCCTCGCTGTACCTCTCGTAGGCCACCTTGCGGATCGCGCCCGACAGTCCTCTGGTCGGCTGGGCCGTGCCGAACACCGGCGTCAGGAACGCGTGCTCGAGAGAGCGCTCCCGCGGCCGTGACTCGGGCTGGCGCTCCGGAAACTCCCAGTGCGCGCCGGTGAGGTCCTCGCGCAGGTCCAGCTTCGGGGTCGAGGGCCGGTCCTGCGGGTCGAGGTCGGCGCCCCAGCCGGGAATCCGGGCACGCAGCTGCTCGGTCGTCTCCGCCAGCGGCGGCTTGTGCGGCGTGTAGGGCATGGCGGTCCCCTCCGGTTCAGGCGGCGCTGGGCAGGATCAGAGGCTTGATGCACCCGTCCAGCTTGGCCGAGAACAGGTGGTAGCCCTCGGCGATGTGCTCCAGCGGGATCCGGTGGGTGATGATGTCGCTGGGCTTGAGGTAGCCGCTCTGGACGTGCTCGAACAGCCGCGGCCACTGCCGCTTCACCGGGCACTGGTTCATCCGCAGGGTCAGCCCCTTGTTCACCGCGTCGCCGAACTTGACCGCGCTGAACAGGGGGCCGTAGGCACCCATGACCGAGATGGTCGCGCCCTTGCGCACCGAGTCGATCGCCCAGTTGAGCGCCACCGGCGAGCCGCCCTGCATCTTGAGCTTTGCGGACGTGACGTGCATGAGCAGGTTGCCGTCGGCCTCCGCGCCGACCGCGTCGATCGCCACGTCGAAGCCGAGGTGGTCGGTCTGCTTCTTCATCTCCACCACGATGTCGTCGTACTCGACGAAGTTGAAGGTCTCCGCGTGGGCGAACTCCCGCGCCTTGTCCAGCCGGTAGTCCAGGTGGTCGACGACCACGACCCGACCGGCGCCCATCAGCCACGCCGACTTCGCCGCGAACAGCCCCACCGGCCCGGCTCCGAAGACGAGCACCGTGTCGCCCTCGGCGATGTCGCCGAGCTGCGCGCCGAAGTAGCCGGTGGGCAGCGCGTCGGTGAGCATCACGGCGTCCTCGTCGTCCATCCACTCCGGAATGAGCACCGGCCCGACGTCCGCGAACGGCACGCGGACGTACTCCGCCTGACCGCCGTCGTAGCCGCCGGCGGTGTGCGAGTAGCCATAGATAGCGCCGACCGCGGTGGCGTTCGCATTGACGTTGTGGCAGTTGCTGTACAGGCCCCGCGCGCAGTAGAAGCACGAGCCGCAGAAGATGTTGAAAGGAACCATCACCCGGTCGCCGACCTGAAGGTTGCGCACCGACCCTCCGACCTCGTGCACCACGCCGATGAACTCGTGGCCGAAGGTGTGACCGACCCGGGTGTCCGGCATCAGACCGTGGTAGAGGTGCAGGTCCGAGCCGCAGATGGCTCCCATGGTCACGCGCACGATGGCGTCGTTCGGGTGCTCGATCGAGGGGAGGTCCTTGTCCTCGACACGCACCTTGTACGGGCCGCGGTAGGTCATCGCACGCATGGGAACTCCTCGGTCGTTCAGAGCATGCCGGGGTCACGGGCTCGGCCGCGAGATGTCCGGTGCGGGCCCGTCGAAACCCGCCGGGGCCGGTCGGCGATGCCGGAGAGGGACGGCCGGGGCCGTCCGCAGCAGCAGGTGGGTCAGACCAGCGGCCGTCCCGTCCGCACCCGCCAGCGCATGTCACGCAGCAGCACGTTGTAGGGGAACAGCCGCACCGCCTGGGGCAGGCGCCGGTCCAGCGCGCCCACCCGGCGCATGAACCGGTCGAACCTGCGCTGGTCCTGCTCCGTCCAGGGAAGCTGCATCGCCTCGCGGAACGGCGGCGGGAGCAGGCCGGTCGTCACGAAGCGGTTGCGCCGGTTCGTGAGGAGCTGCGTGAGGCGGGACGCGTACCGGTTCTCCAGCAGGTCCATCAGGTGGCTGCGGATGGTGTCGTCGATCGACACCCGCTCCAGCCCCTTCTCCCAGTACTCCGCGAAGGCCGCGCGGTTCTCCGGCCACATGCCGGGACGCACCTGCAGCGACGTGCCGAAGCGGGCGCAGTGCGCGTACAGCGCGTCGGCGGTCGGCTCCTCCATCCGGCCGTGCATGCGCTCGTACAGGTCGACCGTGCCGTAGTAGAGGCAGGCGGCCACCCACAGCTGCAGCTCCGGGTCCATGGCGTTGTACGCCACCGGGCTCTCGGCCGTGGACCGCACCTGCGCGTGCTGACGGTTGACGGCGCGGCGGAACAGCCGCTGGTCCTCGGCGTCACCGAGCAGCGACACCCCGAGAAACGTGAACGTCGTGCGCGCCCGCTTCACCGGGTGCTTGGTGATGTTGCCGTCGTCGACCTTGCTCTCCTTGACGCCGTAACCGACCTGCGGCCAGCTGAGCTGCATGATCACGTTGGCCATTCCGGCCAGCACGCCGGCCGGACCGGAGAGGTAGTGCCGGATGTCGAAGTCGGCCGGTGGCGCGGGCAGCTCCGCCCGGCGCGCGGCCCGGCCTGCCTCGACGGGGACGGTGGGGGTCATGGGGCTCCCTCTCGGTGTCGCGGCTTCGACGCCGCAGGGTAGCGCCGTGTTGGCGAGCTGCCAATAGAGGTGGGTCAGCTCTCGCGGCCCACCTGCGGGAGCACGTTCTGCACGATGGCGAGCAGCGCCTCGCTGAGCAGCAGGTGCGCGTCGCCGCGGGACAGGGCGCCGGCCTCCCACTCGCGCACGGCCGCCTTGGCCAGTCCCCCGTACGCCCGCACCGCGGCCCGCTGCGCCTGCTCGCCGGCCGTCATGCCGACGAGCTGCAGCACGCGTCCCGCCGCCACGTCGTCGGCCGTCGCCAGAATGGCCGCGAGCTCCGGGTCGTCACCGATGCCGCTGCCGCCGACGACCGCGAGGAAGGTGCTGCCGTGCCGGCCGACGGTGTCGAGGAACCAGTCGACGGCGCGCTCGACCCGCCGGCGCACGGACCCGGTCACGACGATCTCGGGCTCGCCCTCGATCTCCGGCAGCAGCACCATGCGGCGCACCACCGCGAGGTACAGGTCGCGCTTGGTGCCGAAGTAGTGGTTGAGCAGCCCGCGGGCGATGCCGGCCTCGCGCGCGATGTCGGTGGTCGACACGGCGTCGTAGGGCCGCTCGCCGAACAGCCGGACGGCGCACGACAGCAGCTGCTCGCGGCGGGCGTCGGGCTCCAGGCGGCGCCCCCGTTGCGGCTGCACCGCCGTTCTCGGGTCGGTCACCGGGACGTCCCGCTCCTGCGCCTCACCGCCACAGGCTGCCACGGCGGCCAGGGCGGCGCGGTCCCCGGCCCCGGCGCTCACCGGGTCAGGGAGCGGGCCGGGCGGGCTCCGGCGCCTGCGGGTGGGCGAGCAGGCTGCGCGGCGTCCCGGCCGGCCCGACCGGCAGGGCGGTGCGGACCATGGCCAGCAGCGCGAGGAACGCGAGCAGGAGCGGGCCGCCCCGGGACACTCCCTGGGTCGGCGGCAGCGGCTCGGCGGCGGTGACCCGCTCGAGGGCGGCCTCGGTCGCGGCCCCGACGGGAGGGGGATCCTCGCCGGCCACCACGGGAGCGACCGGAGCGAGCCCGGGGACCGCTCCCGGCGGCAGGACGCCCTCGACGGCCCGCTCGACGGCCGGCTCGAC
>JAOPWI010000420.1 GCA_025965755.1 Frankiales bacterium
CGGCCGGCAGCGTCGCGGTCGCCCTGCCCGGCAAGACGGTGACGCTGCCCGCCGTCGCGGCGCAGGGCGTGCGCCGCCTGCTGCAGGGCCCGTGCGCGCCGGCCGACCTGGCCGTCGGCGGCCTCGACGGTGAGGACGCGCTGGTGCTGGCCCGCCGGATGGTGCGCGAGGGTGTGCTCATGGTCGACGGGGCATGAGCGAGCGCGCGCTGCCCTGCTCCGACAGCTCGCGGCTGCGCGACGAGCCGATCGTGGCCACCGCCAGCCGGGTCGAGCGGTGGCTGCTCGTCGAGCACACCGGCCCGTGGGGCCCGGAGTCGGTGCCCAGCACACGGATGGACCTGCGCGTGGCCCGCCGGCTCGGCGAGCTGGCCGACCAGGCGCGCGCCCGGCTGCTGCTGCTGCGCCGCCACGCGGGCGCGCCGGTCGAGGCCGGCGGCCGCTGGGTCTACGCGGTCGACTCGCGCCCCGGCTGCGAGCAGGTCTGGGGACGCCAGGTCGCCGACGACGACGAGCTGATGGGGCTCGAGCCGTTCGCCGAGCCGGCCGGCTGGCACCCGGTCGACACCCCGCTCTACCTGGTCTGCACGCATGGCCGGCACGACCGCTGCTGCGCGGTGCGCGGGCGGCCGGTGGCCCACGCGCTCGGGCACGACGACCGCAACGTGTGGGAGTGCAGCCACGTCGGAGGGGACCGCTTCGCCGCCAACCTGCTGGTCCTGCCGGAGGGGCTCTACTTCGGCCAGGTGGACCCGGCCGAGGCCCGCGCCCTCGCCCTGGCCCTGGAGGCCGGGGACCTGGGCCGCATCGGCACCGCCCGGCTGCGCGGCCGCAGCAGCCTGACCCTGCCGGCCCAGGCGGCCCAGCACTTCGCCCGCACCGAGCTCGGCCGCACCCGGCTGGACGACCTCGCGCCGGTGGTGCAGGAGACGGTGGAGGGCGACGTCTGGCGGGTGCGCCTGGCCGGCAGCGGCGGCCCTGACGTCGAGGTCGTCGTCCGCTACGACCGCAGCGGCGCCGCGGCCACCCCGCTCACCTGCGGCGGCGAGCCGAAGGTGGCGCCGACGTTTCACCGCGAGGCTCTGCGCGTGCTGGTCGGCTGACGCCGGGTCAGGGCAGGCGGACCCAGGTCGCGCAGTCGGTGTGGCCGTCGAAGAAGCGGCCGACCAGGTCGGTGAACGCCTCGTCCCGCGTGGACACCCGCTCCTCGTGGTGACAGGCGTCGCAGCAGAGCAGGACGAGCCGCTCCACGTGGCGGGTCTGGATGCGCACGACGGGCCCCAGGACGGGCGTCACGGCCGGGCCTCCTTGCGCTGGGTGAGTGTGCGGTCGCTCAGTGTCGAGCAAGCCCCCCGCCCAGCGCCATGCCCACTCCGGGCCCCCGGGACATGACCCGGCGGGCCCCGACACGCCACGGGCCCGGCCACCCGAAGGGGTGAGCCGGGCCCGGGCGGGCGGCGCGGGGCTACGGGGTCGAGAAGACCTGCAGCTCGGCGATGCGCACGTTCTTCTTCTGCGACGTCGACGTCGTCGTGTTCGGCGCCCCCGCGGCGGCCGCGGAGGCCCGGCCGTGGGTGCAGTCCGGCTCGCTGAGCGGGTTGGCCGACGGGTTGGCCAGGCCGGTGTACTCCCGGGCGCCGGTGCACTGGTTGTCGAGCACCGTGATGCGCACGTGGGTGGCCCGGGTCGGCGTCAGGGGGAAGGTGCGCAGGGTCAGGTCCGGCGCGGTCGGTCGCGGCCGGCCGGCCGGATAGGCGTCGCGCTTGACCCGGTTGGTGGTGAAGTCCGCCGCCTCGACGCACTTCTTGCCGGTGGTCGCGTCGCAGGTCGAGATCTCGAAGCTGCGCAGCGCCGCGAAGCGGCTCTGGCCGCCGGTGTCGTACGGCGCCTCGCGGCTCGCCTCGCAGCCGAGCGCGGCGGCGTCGCCGGAGCACAGCGCCGGCCGGTTGGCGGTGCTGACCTGCACCTCGCGCACCGTGTGCGCCCCGCCGGCCAGGTCGATGGTGACCTGCTTGCCGCGCACCGTCTCCGGCTCGTCCGGGGTGCGCGCGGCGCCCTCGACGGAGCCCCAGTTCGTGCCCTCGGTCTCGTCGTTGATGAGCTCGAGGTTGCCGCCGTCACCGGACGCCTTGCCACCGGCCACCGAGGCGGCCAGGTTGCGCCGCATCTTGAGCGTGACGTCGTTCGCACCCGGCTTGAGCCGCAGCGTGAGGCGTCGGTGCCCGAAGCCCTTGGCGGTCAGGTAGACCGGGTAGGTCCCGGGCTCGAAGGTGCGGGTCGGGCTGAACGCGCCGCCGGCCGACTCGAGCACCGGCGTGGAGCGGGCCTCGTACGCACCCACGTAGAACGTCGTCTTCGCCGGTGCCGCGCCACCGCCGGTCGGCACGATCTTGAACCGGAAGGTCGCCTGCTTGGTGCTGAGCGGGTTCCGGAAGCCGGCGACCGCGTTCAGGTCGCGGTTGCCCTCGGTCGTGGCGTCCACGCCCATGCCGCGCTTGGCGAAGGCGGGCCACATGACGCCCAGGTCGGCGCCCCGGTAGCGCATCTTGTTGCTGGCCAGGATCGCGTCGCGGGCGTCCAGCATCGAGGCGGCCGCCGGCTGCAGCAGGAAGCCGTCGAAGATCATCTGGATCCAGCGGCGGTTGCCCGGGCAGGCGGTCGACGGCTTGAGGCCGTCCGCGCACAGCGCCTGCAGCGCCTTGTCGCTCTCCCGCAGGCCCTTGGCGTTGTAGGTGTGCACCAGCGCGGTGCGCACGTCGTACTGCGTGGCGTTCCAGATCTCGCCGTCGGCGTGCGGGCTGGTGGTGCCGTTGCCGTCGTACTCCAGGTTGGAGTAGTTCAACGGGCTGCTGTTCATGCCGTAGTTGCGGATGCCGGCCTGCTTGTCCCCGGTGACGTACGGCGCCAGCGAGAAGCGGTTCTCGTCGGCGTAGGGCGCGAGGCCGTAGCCGTTGAGGTACTCGACCGCCATGAGGTCGGACCAGGACTCGCCCATGCTGGACGCCTGGTTGCCCGTCAGGTTGCTGTCCGGGCCACCGGTCATGCGGTTGCTGATGAGGTGGCCGTACTCGTGGCCGACGATGCCCATGTCGTAGGCGCCGTCGGTGCAGGGCGCGTAGAAGCCGGCCTGCAGGGGCTCCCAGAGGTACTGGTTGGTGATGCCGGGCGTGCCGTCGTTGAGGCTGATCTGGTTGGCGTTGTCGCGTCCCTGGAAGGTGGGCCCGCCGCCGATCGAGCCGGCCTGGCTGTTGCCGACCTCGGGATCGTTGGCCCGGCCTTCGCCGCTGCGGTTGACGACCTGGGCGTTGTAGTTCTCCTCGGTGAAGCCCAGGTAGTACGACCAGTCGTGCATGCGGTTGTGCATGACGAACAGGTTCGTGGTGGCGGCGTCCAGGTCGTTCAGGGTCGGCGACGCGAAGCTGCTCGGGTTGCAGCTGCTCTTGTGCCACTGGTCGGTGAAGGGGAAGTCGTAGGCCCGGCCCGGGCTGACCGGGGACACGGCCACGTCCGGAGTCAGAAAGCTGACGCGGGACGGCGCCGTCTGGGCGTTGTTGCCGCGGGTGGTGAACGTCGGGACGTTCTGCCCGCCGGTCGGCACCTCGTCGTAGGCGTAGGGGCTCGCGACGTCGGGCTTGCCGCCCTTCTGGCCGAGCACGCGCTGGCAGTCGGGGCCGGCCGCGAAGCACCAGAACTGCCGGTTGTCCGGGGTCTGCACGCCGTTGCGCGGGAAGGCGGGGGCGTTCGCGAACACCTTCCAGGCCGGCAGGGACGCCTGCCCGGGGGCCCCGGCGCCGTCGGACGCGTGCTGCAGGGCGTTGCTGCGGTAGAGCACCGCCCCGGTCTGCGCGTCGACCAGGGTGCGGTAGGCGAACGGGTGCTCGTGCTCGGTGGCGGCGTTGGCGGAGCCGGCGAGCAGGATGACCTCGTGCGCCAGCCGGACGCCGTCGCGCGGCGTCGGGATCGTCACCAGGCGCACCTGCTGCAGGTCCTGGACGCCGGTGGCCGAGAAGGTCTGGGCGCCGCGCTCGTTGGTGCCCAGGCTCTTCAGGCCGGCCAGGTCGACCTTGACGTCCCTGGCGGCCGCGAGCAGCGCGGCGGCGGGCGAGAGGGCGTTGCGGTTGGTCACCCGGGTGTCGCCGGTGACCGTCGAGCTGACGAACGCGACCCGGCCGTCGGGGTCCAGGCCGACGTTGACCAGCCCGTCGTGGCCGGCCGGCGCGCCGGCGTAGACCTGGGAGAAGCTGACGACGTACGGCGCCTTGACGCGCTCGGGGTACGGGGCGCCGGTGGCCAGCTTGGCGCGCAGCTGCGGCCCCTCGAGCAGCGGCACCGCCTTCAGCACCGACAGCGCGTCCGGCGCCACCAGCGCCTCGGTCAGGCCGAACAGGGCGGCGTGCGTGCGCAGGAACGCCCGGGCCACGTCGACCGGCCTGCCGGCCGCCGGGCCGGACAGGTAGCCGGCGTCGTCCCGGGCGAGCACCAGCGGGGAGCCGAGCGGGCCCCACTGCGCCCGGGCGCCCAG
>JAOPWI010000433.1 GCA_025965755.1 Frankiales bacterium
GGCGCCGGGAGGCCTGGCGATCTCGCAGGACGGCTACACCCTGGCGCTCGACCCGGTACGGCCGGCGGCCGGCGTGCCCGGCGTGCTGTCGTTCGCGGTGCTCGGCCCGGACGGCCGGCCGTGGACCCAGTACACCCGCAGCCACGAGAAGGACCTGCACCTCATCGTCGTGCGACGGGACAGCACCGGCTTCCAGCACCTGCATCCCCAGCGCGACCAGGCGGGCCGCTGGTCGGTGCTCCTGACGCTGCCGACAGCCGGGTCCTACAAGGTCTTCGCCGACTTCACCCCGGTCGGGCGGGACCGGCCGGTCGTGCTGGCCACCGACCTCGCTGTGCCCGGTCAGCTCACCACCGCCGCGCTGCCGACCGAGCGCCGGACCTCCACCGGCGGCGGCTACACCGTGCTCCTGGACGGAGACCTGGTGGCCGGCACGAGCAGCCGGCTGACCGCCCGGGTCAGCCGTGGCGGTGCGCCCGTGACCGACCTGGAGCCGTACCTCGGCGCGTACGGCCACCTGGTCGCGCTGCGCGAGGGCGACCTGGCGTACCTGCACGTGCACGCCGACGAGGGCGTGCAGCCCGACGGCTCGACCGTGTTCTTCGCCGACGTGCCGTCGGCCGGGGGATACCGGCTCTTCCTGGACTTCCAGCACGACGGCGTCGTCCGGACGGCCGACTTCGCCACGACGGCGACGAGGAGCCACCGATGACCAGCATCACCGCAGGCCCGCTCGACACGGTGGAGCTGGCGATCACCGGCATGACCTGCGCGTCGTGCGCCCACCGCATCGAGCGCAAGCTCAACAAGCTCGACGGGGTCACGGCCACCGTCAACTACGCGACCGAGAAGGCCAGGGTCAGCTACCCGGCCGGCATGCGCCCCGAGGTGCTGCTCGAGGCCGTCGACAAGGCCGGGTACGCCGCCGCGCTGCCGACCCGCGAGCCGCCGAGCGTCCCCGCGGGCGCGCCGGACGCGCTCGGCGAGCTGCGCCGCCGGCTCCAGCTGGTCACCCTGCTGACGGTCCCGGTGATCGCGATGTCGATGGTTCCGGCGCTCCAGTTCCGCGCCTGGCAGTGGCTGGCCTTCGCGCTGGCGGCGCCCGTCGTGCTGTGGGGGGCGCTGCCGTTCCACCGCGCCGCGGCCAAGAACCTGCGCAACGGCGCGGCCACCATGGACACCCTCATCAGCGTCGGCACGCTGGCCGCGCTCGGCTGGTCGGTCTACGCGCTGTTCTGGGGCACCGCGGGCGAGCTCGGCATGCGGCACGGGTTCGACCTCACCGTGCAGCGCACCAGCGGCGCGGACAACATCTACCTCGAGGCCGCGGCCGGCGTGACGATGTTCCTGCTGGCCGGCCGCTACCTGGAGGCACGGTCCAAGCGGGCCTCGGGTGCGGCGCTGCGGGCGCTCATGGAGCTCGGCGCCAAGGACGTGGCGGTCCTGCGCGGCGGCAGCGAGGTCCGGGTGCCCGTCGCCGAGCTGGCCGTGGGCGACCTGTTCGTGGTGCGCCCCGGCGAGAAGATCGCCACCGACGGCACGGTGGCCGAGGGCAGCTCGGCGGTGGACACCAGCCTGCTGACCGGCGAGTCCGTTCCGGTCGAGGTCACCGTCGGCGCCACGGTCGCCGGCGCGACCGTCAACGCCGGCGGGCGGCTGGTCGTGCGTGCCGACACCGTCGGGGCCGACACCCAGCTCGCCCGGATGTCGCGGCTCGTCGAGGAGGCGCAGAACGGCAAGGCGCAGGTGCAGCGGCTGGCCGACCGCATCTCCGGGGTCTTCGTGCCCGCCGTCATCGCGCTCGCCGTCGCCACCCTGGGGTTCTGGGTCGGTACGGGGGCCGGGCTGGCCCCTGCCTTCACCGCCGCGGTCGCCGTGCTGATCATCGCCTGCCCGTGCGCCCTGGGCCTGGCCACGCCGACCGCCCTGATGGTCGGCACCGGGCGCGGCGCACAGCTGGGCATCCTCATCAAGGGGCCCGAGGCCCTCGAGAGCACCCAGAACCTGGACACCGTGGTGCTCGACAAGACCGGCACGGTGACCACCGGCTCGATGTCCCTGGTGGACGTGCTGCCGGCCGACGGTCAGGACGCCGGCGAGCTGCTGCGCGTGGCCGGAGCACTCGAGGCGGGCAGCGAGCACCCGGTGGCGCGGGCCATCGCCGCGGGGGCCACCGCGCGGCTGGGGACCCTGCCACCCGTGGCCGGCTTCTCGAACCTGGCCGGACTCGGCGTGCAGGGACAGGTCGAGGGCCGGGCCGTGCTGGTCGGTCGCAGCCGCCTGCTGGCGGAGTGGTCCCAGCCGCTGACCCCGGCGCTCGAGCAGGCCAAGGCCGCCGCTGAGGCGGCGGGCCGTACCGCCGTCGCGGTCGCCTGGGACGGCCGCGCGCGGGGCGTGCTCACCGTCGCCGACACGGTCAAGCCGACCAGTGCCGCCGCCGTGCGCCAGCTCCGGGCTCTCGGCCTCAGGCCCGTGCTGCTGACCGGTGACAACCGTGCCGTCGCGGAGGCGGTGGCGCGCGAGGTCGGCATCGACGCCGCCGACGTCATCGCCGAGGTGCTGCCCCAGGACAAGGTCGCCGTCGTCCGGCGGCTGCAGGGCGAGGGCCGCCGGGTCGCCATGGTCGGAGACGGGGTGAACGATGCGGCCGCGCTGGCCCAGGCCGACCTGGGCCTGGCCATGGGCACCGGCACCGACGCCGCCATCCAGGCCAGCGACCTGACCCTCGTCCGCGGTGACCTGCGCGTGGCCGCCGACGCCATCCGGTTGTCGCGCCGCACCCTGCGGGTCATCAAGAGCAACCTGTTCTGGGCGTTTGGCTACAACGTCGCTGCCATCCCGCTGGCCGCTGCCGGCCTGCTCGCCCCGATGCTGGCCGGCCTGGCGATGGCGTTCAGCTCGGTGTTCGTCGTGACGAACAGCCTGCGGTTGCGCCGGTTCCGGGTGCTGGCGCAGAACCGCTAGCGCCCACAGCCGCCGGCAGGGCGCCGGTGCGGACCTCCGCCGTCACCGGCGCGTGCTCCGCGGAGGCTGGCGGGCGGCGGGCCCGCACCTCCTGGACACGCGCGCGTGCCGCGTGGTCGGGTGTGCCACCGACGACAGGAGCAGCACATGAGCGTGGTCCAGGGGACGTGCAGCCAGCGGTTCGAGGGCGTGCGCTCGGCACTCGAGGAGAACCTGTCGTCGGGGGAGGAGCTGGGCGCGTCCGTCTTCGTCGACATCGACGGCGAGACCGCGGTGGACCTGTGGGGCGGCTACCGCGACGAGCAGCGCACCAGCGCCTGGACCGAGGACACGATCACCAACGTCTGGTCGACGACCAAGACGGTGACCAGCCTGGCTGCGCTGGTCCTGGTGGAGCGGGGCGAGCTCGACGTCTTCGCGCCGGTGTCGCGTTACTGGCCGGAGTTCGCGGTCAACGGCAAGGAGGCCGTCGAGGTGCGCCACCTCATGGCGCACACCTCCGGCGTCTCCGGCTGGGACCGGCCGGTCACGACGGACGATCTCTACGACTGGGACAGCGCGACTGCGCGTCTCGCCGCGCAGGCGCCGTGGTGGGAGCCGGGCAGCGCGTCGGGCTATCACGCGCTCAACCAGGGGCACCTGGTCGGCGAGGTCATCCGCCGGGTCTCGAACAAGAGCCTCAAGCAGTTCGTCGCCGACGAGATCGCCGGGCCGCTCGGCGCCGACTTCCAGATCGGCGCCAGGCACAGCGACTGGGGCCGCATCTCCGACGTCGTGCCGCCGCCGCCGCTGCCGTTCGACCTCGCGGCGCTCGACCCGATGAGCCCCGTGGTGCGGACCTTCACCGGCCCGCCTCTGGACGCCTCGGCCGCCAACACGGCCGGGTGGCGCAACGCCGACATCGGCGCGGCGAACGGTCACGGCAACGCCCGGTCGGTGGCGCGGATGCTGTCGGTCGTCACCCGGGGCGGCGAGGTCGACGGCGTGCGGCTGCTGTCGCCGGAGACCATCGAGCTGATCTTCCAGGAGCAGGCCAACGGGACCGACCTGGTGCTGGGCGTGCCGCTGCGGTGGGGCATCGGCTTCGGCCTCCCGCAGCTGGACACGGTCCCGTACGTGCCGGAGGGTCACCGCTGCTTCTGGGGCGGCTGGGGTGGCTCGCTCATCGTCATGGACCTCGAGCACAAGATGACTTTCGCCTACATGATGAACAAGATGGCTCCCGGGATCATCGGCTCGCCGCGCAGCGAGGCCTACCTGCGCGCGGTCTACGCCGCTCTCGGGGCCGCCGCTGCGGCGGCGCGGCCCCCCGTGCACGCCTGACACGCGGCCGTGACCAGGACGTCACCGCCCGGGACCCGTGCCGGAAACCCGCGACGGCTTGAGTCGGCGGTGACCCCCTCGACAGGGGGGCGCGCCTAGGGTTCCGCCGGCGACGGGTCTGGTCCGAGAGGTGCAAGCGCCTTCGGCGCTCCACGGCGGGACAAAAGCCCGGGAGGACCACGTCCCAGGGCGCAGCCTGCCCTGGCCGGCCGCGAGGACCCACACATGTCGCACTCCCGCTACGAGCCCTCGTCGTGACGACGCCCACCGCGTTCACCCAGGTGCCCGTCGTGGACGTCGGCCCGCTCCGCGACGGCACGCCCGCCCAGCAGCTGGCCACCGCCCGAGAGCTCGGCCGCGCCGCCCGCGAGGTCGGTTTCCTGTACGTCACCGGCGGCGGCGTCTCGCCGGAGCTGTTCGCCGGCCTCCTGGCGGCGACCAAGCAGTTCTTCGCGCTGCCGGTCGCGGAGAAGATGCAGGTCTACATCGGCCTGTCGAGCAACCACCGCGGCTACGTGCCCGAGGGCGAGGAGGTCTTCGCCGGCGGTACCAAGGACCGCAAGGAGGCCTTCGACCTGGGGAGGGACCTGCCGGCGGACGACCCGGACTACCTCGCCGGCCACCCGCTGCTGGGGCCCAACGCCTGGCCGTCGCTGCCCGGCTTCGCCGAGGCGGTGATGGCCTACTACGACGCGGTCTTCGCGCTGGGGCAGACCCTGCTGCGCGGCTTCGCGCTGGCCCTGGACGAGCCGGCCGACCGGTTCGATGCCTTCCTGACCAAGCCACCGAGCCAGCTGCGGCTGCTGCACTACCCGTACGACGCGGACGTGCAGGACGTCGTCGGTATCGGCGCGCACACCGACTACGAGTGCTTCACGCTGCTCAAGCCGACCAGCCCCGGGCTGGAGGTGCTGAACGGCGCGGGCGAGTGGGTGGACGTGCCACCGCTCGAGGGCGCGTTCGTCGTGAACATCGGCGACGTCCTGGAGACGTGGACCAACGGCGAGTTCATCGCCACCACGCACCGCGTCCGCAAGGTCAGCGAGGAGCGCTACTCCTTTCCGCTGTTCTTCAACGTCGACTACGACACCCGGGTCGCCCCGCTGGAGCGCTTCCTGCGGGCGGGTTCGGCGCCGCGTCCGGCGCTGCACGCCGGCGAGCACCTGTTCGCGCAGACGGCGCAGAGCTTCCAGTACCTGCGGCGCCGGATGGAGGCCGGCGAGCTGGCGCTGCCCGACGGGGCGCTGTCGCTGTCGTCGTTCGGTCAGGACAAGGCGCCTTCCGGGTGACGCCGCTCCCCGAGGAGCTGACCGGCGGCTGGGTGCGTCGCTCCATCGCCCGCGACGGTGGGCCACCGCACGAGCCGTCGGTGGTGTGGTGGCTGCAGGCGCCGTCGCACTACGCCGACCTGCGGCTGCCGGTCGCGGCGGACACGCCGGCCGAGGCCTTCGCCGGCGTCACCACCTGGGACCCGCCGGCGCTCACCTGGGAGCACGCGCTCGACCTCGACCGCTCCGCCGTCGCGGACACCGGCCGCATCCGGTGGGACGGGCAGTGCCTGATCGAGGAGGGTGCGGGCTACGTCGAGGTCTGGGCGCGGCTGCCGGGCTCTGCCTGGCCGGCACTCGCCCTGAGCCGCGAGCGCGGGCGCCTGGTCCGCACCGGCTCGTACGCCCTGACGATGGGGGACACCGGCAGCGGTCTGACCACGGTCGGCTGGCGGCTCGTGGACGGGTCGTGGGTCGAGACGCTGCGGTGGCCGACGTCGTCGCGGGGGCTGCCGCCCCCGCCGGACCAGGCCGGGCTCGCCGCCGGCGGGTCGGTGACGCTGGCCGACGGCTCGACCTGGCACGTCGACGAGGTCGGCTGAGCTCCACCGCCGGTCCGCATGCTGCGGTCGTCGCTGCTCGTGGGACGGCGAGGCGTTTTCCGGCCCCGATGAGTCGTACCTTCGCCAGAGGGGGTGCCGCGATGGCAGCTGTCAGGGTCCTGGTCGGAACCAAGAAGGGCGCTTTCGTCCTCACGAGCGACGAGCGCAGGCGCGACTGGACGGTCGAGGGCCCGCACTTCGGTGGCTGGGAGATCTACCACGTCAAGGGGTCGCCGGCCGATCCCGACCGGATCTGGGCCAGCCAGTCCGGCGGCTGGTTCGGCCAGGTCATGCAGCGTTCCGACGACGGCGGGCGCAGCTGGAACCCCGTCGGCAACGACTTCGCCTACGCCGGCGATGTCGGCACCCACCAGGACTTCGACGGCACGCCCAAGCCGTGGGCGTTCACCCGCGTCTGGCACATCGAGCCGAGCCGGACCGACCGGGACACCGCGTACGCCGGCGTCGAGGACGCCGCGATGTTCAAGACGACCGACGGCGGGGTGACGTGGAAGGAGCTGGCGGGCCTGCGCGGCCACGGGTCAGGTCCGTCCTGGCAGCCGGGCGCGGGCGGGCTGTGCCTGCACACGATCCTGCTGCACCCGACGGACGAGCAGCGCATCTTCGCCGCCATCAGCGCTGCCGGGGCGTTCCGCACCGACGACGGCGGCCACACCTGGCTGCCGATCAACAAGGGCCTGATGTCCGGCGAGATCCCGCATCAGGAGGCCGAGGTCGGACACTGCGTGCACAAGCTCGCGCTGCACCCCGACCGGCCGGACACGCTCTACATGCAGAAGCACTGGGATGTCATGCGCAGCCAGGACGCCGGCGCCTCGTGGCACGAGGTCAGCGGCGACCTGCCCACCGACTTCGGCTTCGCGATCGACGTGCACGCGCACGAGCCCGAGACCGTCTACGTCGTGCCCATCACGAGCGACTACTTCCACGTGCCGCCGGACGGCAAGCTGCGGGTCTATCGCAGCCGTACGGGCGGTGGCGAGTGGCAGCCGCTGACGAAGGGCCTGCCGCAGGAGCACTGCTATGTCAACGTGCTGCGCGACGCGATGGCGGTCGACCGGCTCGACGGCTGCGGCGTCTACTTCGGCACCACCGGTGGGCAGGTCTACTGCTCGCCCGACGGCGGTGACAACTGGGAGGCGATCGTCCACGACCTGCCAGCCGTGCTGTCGGTGGAGGTGCAGACGCTGCCATGACCCGGGTCGTGCTGCCCTATCACCTGCGCAGCCTCGCCCGGGTGCGAGGCGAGGTGACGGTCGAGGCCACCACGCTGCTCGGCGTGCTCGACGCCCTGGAGGAGCAGCATCCGGCGCTGCGCGGGACGATGCGTGACCCGGCCAGCGGCCGGCGCCGGCCGTTCGTCCGGTTCTACGCCTGCCAGCAGGATCTGTCGCACGACTCGCCTGACGCGCCGCTGCCGGACGCGGTGCTGCGCGGTGACGAGCCGGTCCTGGTCGTCGGAGCCATGGCCGGCGGCTGAGCCGCGGTCACCCCGGCGACGGGGGGCCGATGCCGCTCACCGGGTCCGGGCCGAAGCCCGTCAGCCCTGCAGCACCGCCGCGGCAGCCTCCGCCGGCCCCAGCACATCGCGGAACTCCACGTAGTCCGCGTACTGGTCGTTGGTCATGGGGGTGGGAGGGACGAAGATGGTGTGCTTCTGGTAGCCGCCCGCCTTGACCGAGAGGCCGACGATCACCACGTCGTCGTGCTCCTCCCGGATCACCCGTACCGGAACGTTGAGAGCGCGGGCGCCGAGCTCGCCGGCCGCCTGCACGGCCGCGGAGCAGCTGAGGTCGTTGAGCGTGGCGGCCTTCTCGCGCACCAGCTCCAGGGCGGAGATCTGCCGCTTGAGCCGCTCGCGCACGGTGAGGATCGTTGCCATGGTCCAACCCTAGGGCTGGGCAGCCGGCGCGGGCGGCCGCCCGGCTCGCAACGCGCGCTCCCGGGGCAGCCCGAGGACTCCCGGCCGCTGCGCTCAGAGCAGGAGGTCGTCGAGGGAGTTCTGCAGGGCCTGGGCTCCGGTGAG
This sequence comes from Frankiales bacterium, assembly GCA_025965755.1. Taxonomy (GTDB): domain Bacteria; phylum Actinomycetota; class Actinomycetes; order Mycobacteriales; family SCTD01; genus RYN-170. The sequence goes on from JAOPWI010000433.1 coordinate 8,205, forward strand.
CCGCTCGCGGAGCGTGTCCACGCGCTGCGTCACGAGCTCCTGGTAACGGCGCAGGTGCTCCTCGATCTGCCTGCGGCGCTCCGGCGCCGGCCCGGCGGCCAGCTCGTCGAGGTGGTCGAGCAGCTCTCGCATCTGCTCGAGGGTGAACTCCAGCGGCTTCATCTGCTTGATGACGAGCAGTCGCTGCACGGCCGCGTCGCCGTACAGCCTGAACCCGCCGGGGCTGCGCCGAGCCGGTGGCAGCAGCCCGACCTCCTCGTAGTGCCGGACCGTGCGCAGGCTCAGGCCGGTGCGCTCGGCGACGTCCCCGATCTGCAGCGCGCCACGGGCGGCCCGGTCCTCGGCCGGGAGAGCGGGGGCGGCGACAGCCGGCTCGCAGGCGTCGGTCGTGCGGACGACCATCAGTGGCTGCCCAGCTGGCCGGCGAGCCGCCCGTGCAGGTGCTCGCTGTGCTCGTTGAGCCCGACGATGCGCACCGTCTTGCCCCGGCGGGAGTACTTGGTCTCGATCGCCTCCAGCGCGGCGACAGAGCTGGCGTCCCAGATATGGGCCTGGCTCATGTCGATGACGACCGTCTCCGGGTCGGACGCATAGTCGAACTGGTAGACGAGGTCGTTGCTGGAGGCGAAGAACACCTGCCCGTCGACGGTGTAGACGACCTGGGTCCCGTCGGGGCTCGGGACACGGGTCACCTCGACGAGGTGCGCGACGCGTCGGGCGAACAGCACCATCGCGGTCAGCACACCGGCTCCGACGCCGTAGGCCAGGTTGTGGGTGGCGACCACGACCGCGACGGTCACGACCATCACCGACGTCTCGCTCTTGGGCATCCGCTTGAGCGTGGCCGGCGCGATGCTGTGCCAGTCGAACGTGCTGACCGACACCAGCACCATCACGGCGACCAGCGCGGCCATCGGGATCAGCGCCACGACGTCACCCAGGACCACGACCAGCAGCAGCAGAAAGACGCCGGCGAGGAAGGTCGACAGGCGGGTGCGGGCGCCGGACTGCTTTACGTTGATCATCGTCTGACCGATCATGGCGCAACCGCCCATGCCGCCGAAGCAGCCGGTGACGACGTTGGCGACGCCCTGCCCCCAGGACTCGCGGGTCTTGTCGGAGTGGGTGTCGGTGATGTCGTCGACGAGTTTGGCGGTCATGAGCGACTCGATCAGCCCGACGAGCGCCAGAGCCAGCGCGTACGGCGCGATGATCCGGAGGGTCTCCAGGGACACCGGCACGTCGGGCAGGCCGAACAGCGGCAGGCTGTCGGGCAGCTCGCCCTCGTCGCCGACCGTCGGGACGGCGATGGCGGCGGTCACGGTCAGTGCGGTGAGCACCACGATCGCGATCAGCGGGGACGGGACAGCCGTGGTCAGCCGGGGGAGGCCGTAGATGATCGCCAGACCGAGGGCGACCAGCGGGTAGACGGTCCAGGTCACGCCGGTCAGGTGCGGCAGCTGCGCGGTGAAGATCAGGATGGCCAGGGCGTTGACGAAGCCGACCATGACCGATCGCGGCAGGAACCGCATCAGCTTGGCGACGCCGACCAGCGCCAGAACGATCTGCATCAGGCCGCCCAGGAGGACGGCCGCGACCAGGTAGCCCAGCCCGTACTGCTTGGCCAGCGGTGCCACGACGAGCGCGATGGCCCCGGTCGCCGCGCTGATCATCGCGGGGCGTCCACCGGTGAAGGCGATGGTGACGGCCATGGTGAACGACGCGAACAGGCCGACCCGTGGGTCGACCCCCGCGAGGATCGAGAAGCTGATCGCCTCGGGAATCAGCGCGAGCGCGACGACGAGGCCGGCCAGGACCTCGGTGCGCAGCACCCGGGAGTCCGACACCCAGGTGGGCGTGGCGAAGCGCTGGACGGACGCGGAGAGGGAGCTCATGTCACCGTTCTGGTCAGGGTGGGGGCCCGATCACCGCCGGGCTCGACTCTACCCTTACGGAAAGGTAGGGCGTCGCCCGTCAGCCGGTCGAGCCGGCCGTTGCCCGCCGGGTGGGACACAGCGCATCCGTCCGGTGCGGCCGGCTCGCGGGTCGGCGACGCCGCCAGGGCCGCCTGGATCGGGACGCCGGCCGGGTCGGCACCGCCCGGGACCCACCTGCAGGAACGGGGTGCGCGCCCGGCAGGGTTCGAACCTGCGACCTGCCGCTTAGAAGGCGGCTGCTCTATCCAGCTGAGCTACGAGCGCCGAGCACGGAGCGGCCGCTCGACGACAGCTCGCGCCGGGCAAGTCTGCCGCATCCCAGCGACGGGCTGCCCTGCTACGGACAGCCGGCCCCAGGCCGAGGGGGGACAGCTCTCCCGCCCTGTCCACATGCGCACCGCCGTCCACAGCCGCGACGCCGCCCCGGACGCCGTCCCCGTGGGCGGCCCAGGGTCGTCCTCAGGTCGGGGCGCGCCCGGCCGCGACCTCCGGAGGACCCTGTGAACGAGCCCACCATCACCCTCGTCGGCCACCTGGCGGCGCCCCCGCGGCTGCGGACGACGGCCGCCGGCGTCTGCGTCGCCGACTTCCGCGTCGCGGCGACGCCCCGCAGGCACGACAAGGGGACCGGCGAGTGGGGCGACGGCGAGACCCTGTGGTTCACCGTCACCGCGTGGCGGGCGCTCGCCGAGCACTGCGCCGCCTCCCTCGGCAAGGGCGACAAGGTCGTCGTCACCGGCCGGCTGACCGTCCGGTCCTGGAGGGGCGACGACGGCGTCGAGCGGAGTGGCCTGGAGGTCGACGCGGCCTCCGTCGGTCTGGACCTGTCCCGCGGCCGGGCGGCCTTCGTCAGGACGCCGCCGCTGTCGATGACCGAGCCGCCGCCGTCTGGCGAGCCGGACGAGCCGCAGGCGTACGACGAGGAGCCGGCCGGGGAGCCCGGGCTGGTCGCTGTCTGAGCCGGCAGCGGGATCGCCGGGGGCCGGGCCGCCCCCGGCGGCCCGTAGGCTGAAGGCCATGGCGCAGTTCATCTATCAGATGCAGAAGGTCCGCAAGGCCGTCGGGGACAATGTGATCCTCGACGACGTCACCCTGTCCTTCCTGCCGGGGGCGAAGATCGGCGTGCTCGGGCCCAACGGCGCCGGCAAGTCGACCGTCCTGAAGATGATGGCCGGGCTGGACCAGCCGTCCAACGGCGACGCCAAACTGACTCCGGGCTACACCGTCGGCATCCTCATGCAGGAGCCGCACCTGGACGAGACCAAGAACGTCCTGGAGAACGTGCAGCAGGGCGTCAAGGGCATCCGTGACGTGCTCGTGCGCTACGAGGAGCTCAACGAGAAGATGGGCGCCCCGGACGCCGACTTCGAGAAGATCCTCGAGGAGCAGGCGCCGCTGCTGGACCAGATCGAGGCGGCCAACGCCTGGGAGCTCGACAGCCAGATCGAGCAGGCCATGGACGCGCTGCGGCTGCCCCCGGGCGACGCCGACGTCAGCGTGCTGTCCGGTGGCGAGCGCCGCCGCGTCGCCCTGTGCGCATTGCTCCTCGAGGCGCCCGACCTGCTGCTGCTCGACGAGCCCACCAACCACCTGGACGCGGAGAGCGTGCTCTGGCTGGAGAAGCACCTGGCGCAGTACGCCGGCGCCGTGCTCGCCGTGACGCACGACCGCTACTTCCTGGACAACGTCGCCGAGTGGATCCTCGAGCTCGACCGCGGTCGCGCCTACCCGTACGAGGGCAACTACTCCGTCTACCTGGAGAAGAAGCAGGAGCGCCTGGCCGTCCAGGGCAAGAAGGACGCCAAGCTCTCCAAGCGCCTCAAGGACGAGCTGGAGTGGGTCCGCCAGAACGCCAAGGGCCGCCAGACCAAGAGCAAGAGCCGCCTGGCCCGCTACGAGGAGATGGCCGCCGAGGCCGAGAAGACCCGCAAGCTCGACTTCGAGGAGATCCAGATCCCGGCCGGCCCGCGCCTGGGCAGCGTCGTGATCGACGCGAAGAACCTCAAGAAGGGCTACGGCGACCGGGTCCTCATCGACGGGCTCAGCTTCACCATGCCGCGGGGCGGCATCGTGGGGATCATCGGCCCGAACGGCGTCGGCAAGACCACGCTGTTCAAGACGATCGTGGGCCTGGAGCAGGCCGACAGCGGCGAGGTCAAGGTCGGCGAGACCGTCAAGATCTCCTACGTCGACCAGAACCGGTCCAACCTCGACCCGACCAAGAACGTCTGGGAGGTCGTGTCCGACGGGCTCGACTACATCCAGGTCGGTCAGCAGGAGATGCCGAGCCGGGCCTACATCGGGGCGTTCGGGTTCAAGGGTCCGGACCAGCAGAAGAAGACCGGGGTGCTCTCCGGTGGCGAGCGCAACCGCCTGAACCTGGCGTTGACGCTCAAGGAGGGCGGCAACGTGCTGCTGCTGGACGAGCCGACCAACGACCTGGACACCGAGACCCTCGGCTCGCTGGAGAACGCGCTGCTCGAGTTCCCCGGCTGCGCCGTCGTGATCAGCCACGACCGGTGGTTCCTCGACCGGGTCGCCACGCACATCCTGGCGTGGGAGGGCACGGACGAGAACCCGAGCCAGTGGTACTGGTATGAGGGCAACTTCGAGTCCTACGAGAAGAACAAGGTCGAGCGGCTGGGTGCCGACGCGGCGCGTCCCCACCGCATGACCTACCGCAAGCTCACCCGCGACTGAGCTGAGCAGCACCCCGGACGACGCACGGGCCGGCCGCTGGGCCGGCCCGTGCCTGGTGCTGACCGTCCTGCTGTCGCTCTACGTGCTGTTCGTCCCGACTCCCGCCGGCCCGCAGGGCCCGCCCGGGGCGGACAAGGCCGTGCACCTGGTGCTGTTCGCGCTGCTGGCCCTCACCGCCCGCTGGCGGCTCGGTTCCGGATCGGCCGTGCTGGCCGGCATCGTGGCGTATGCCGCCGCCAGCGAGGCGGTCCAGGGGCTGTGGCTGGCGCAGCGCAGCGGTGACCTGCGCGACCTCGCCGCGGACCTGTTCGGCGTGGCGCTGGGCTGGTCGGTGGCCCGGCGGGTGGCGCTCGGCGAACGCTGAGCCGGCGGGCGTCGCGCGTACGCCCCCCGGCAGCACCGCCCGATCGTGGATCACCCGGGCGGGTGCTAGTCCGACATAGTCCGTGGTGACCATTCAGCGCCGGTCGGCCGGCGACGAACTCCTTGCTGTCGCCACCGGAAGTCGGAGGCGCAGACCACACGGAGGACGTTCGTGAGCTCCCCGACCCAAGCTGTCGCCCCCGTGGCCGCCGCTGTCGACGTCCCCGAGCTGGTGTTCGCCTCCGGGCTGCCCGGCTTTCCCGGCGAGCGGCGCTTCGCGCTGGTGCGCTGGGGGGCCTTCGAGGGTCCCTACTCGCTCATGGTCGACCTGGACAACCCCGACGTGCGGTTCCTGGTCATGCCGCCGTACGTCTTCTTCCCGGACTACGTGGTCGACCTCGAGGACAGCATCGCCGCCAAGGTCCACCTGGAGCGCGCGGAGGACTGCCTCCTGCTCGTGATCGTCACCCTCGGCTCCACTCCCGAGGAGGCCACGGCGAACCTGCTCGGCCCGGTCGTCATCAACCTCAAGACCCGCGAGGGGATGCAGGCGGTGCTGGCCGAGTCCGGCCACAGCACCCGCGTTCCGCTCCGCGCCGCCGCCTGATCCTCGCTCCCTCGCACCGCCCCGCCTGACCCCTCCACGGAAGGAACCGTCGTGCTGGTCCTCACCCGCCGCAAGAACCAGAGCATCGTGATCGGCGACGACATCATCGTCACGGTCCTGGACGTGAAGGGCGACCAGATCCGTCTGGGCATCACCGCGCCCCGCAACGTGCAGGTCTACCGGGAGGAGCTGCTCGCGGCCCTGAAGGACGCCAACACCTCGGCGGTCCTGTCCGAGGGTGCGGCCCCGATGGCGCCCCCCGCGCCGCCGGCCAGCGCCAGCTCGCGCTTCCGCCTCCCCGTGAGCGGCGCTCGTCGCCGCCGCGCCGCCTGACCCTCTCCCACCCGCGCTCCACCACCCACCCGGAGAAGCAGCATGTCCAGCACGCCGCTCAGCGCTGAGGCCAAGAGCCTGGTCGAGGCGCACCTGCC
>JAOPWI010000032.1 GCA_025965755.1 Frankiales bacterium
GCCGGCCGGCCGGGGTGGCCGTCGCCGGGCTGGCCGCGGCCGTGGCCTTCGGCGTCCAGCTGGGGACCGAGAACCTGCTGCTGCAGGTGCTCGTTCTGTGGTACCTCGCGGTCCCGGTCTCCGCCGCGCTGGCGCTCAACCGGGTGGCGGTCGGGCGGTGAGGATCCTGCACGTCGACAAGTTCCTGCGCCGATCCGGCGGCGGGGCGACCGGCTACATGCTCGACGTGGCCGCGGCCCAGCGTGGGGCGGGGCACGACGTCGAGTTCTTCTCCGTCGCCGACGAGGCCAACGAGCCAGCGACGTACGAGGCGTCGTTCGCGCCGCACGTGCAGATGGAGCCGCCGCCGGAGGGCGTGCTGGCCAAGGGCAGGGCGTTCGCGCGCACCGTCTGGTCACCCGGCGCGGCGGGCGCCATGGACGACGTGGTCGAGCAGTTCCGCCCCGACGTCGTGCACCTGCACAACATCTACCACCAGCTCACGCCCTCGGTGCTGCGGCCGCTGCAGCGCCGCGGGGTGCCGGCCGTGATGACGGTGCACGACTACAAGCTGGTCTGCCCGACGTACCGCTTCCTGGACAAGCAGCAGCCGTGCACGGCGTGCCTGGACGGCAGGTTCCGCCACGCCGTCCAGAAGCGCTGCCGCGACGGCCGGCTCGGCGCCTCCGCCGCCATGGCCCTGGAGGCCCGGGTGCACCGCAGCACCGGGGCGTACCGGCACGTCGCGAAGCTGCTGTGCCCGAGCGCCTTTCTGCGCGACAAGCTCGAGCAGGGCGGTTACGAGCCGGAGCGGCTGCTGCACCTGCCGTTGTTCGTCGACGTCGTGCCGCCGTCGCGCGGGCCGCGGGAAGGCGTGCTGTTCACCGGCCGGCTGTCCCCGGAGAAGGGCCTGGACCTCCTGGTGCGAGCGATCGGTCAGCTGCCGGACGAGCAGCTGACCGTCGTCGGCGACGGCCCGCTGCGGGCTGAGCTGGAGGCGCTGGCCGAGCAGCAGGCGCCGGGGCGGGTGACGTTCACCGGGCACCAGCCCAAGGCTCAGGTGCTGGACCGCCTGGCCGCGGCCCGGGTCGCCGTGCTGCCGGCGCGCTGGTATGAGAACCAGCCCCTGGGCGTGCTCGAGGCGATGGCCTGCGGGACGCCTATGGTGGTCACCGACATGGGTGGGTTGCCGGAGCTGGTGCAGGACGGGCTCACCGGGGTCGTCGTGCCGCCCGAGGACCCGGCGGCGCTGGCCACCGCGCTGCGCCAGGTCCGCGGCGACGCGGCCGCGACCATGGGGAACGCCGCCCGCCGGGTAGCCCGCGCCGACTTCTCACCCACCACCCACCTGACCCGCGTCCTCGAGGTCTACGACGGCCTGCTGGACCAGAGGAGCCGGCTGCCGTGACCCGTCCCCTGCGCGTGGCCATGATCGGGTCGCGCGGGGTCCCCGCGCGCTACGGGGGCGTCGAGACCGCGGTCGAGGAACTCTCGGCCAGCCTGGTGGAGCGTGGCCTGGACGTCACGGTCTTCTGCCGGGCCGACCCGAACCACCCGGCGCCCGCGGTGCACCGCGGCATCCGCTGCCGCTACGTGCCGACGATCGAGGGCAAGCACTCGGGCACCTTCGTGCATGCAGCGGCCTGCACGCTGCGCACGGCCGGCCGGTCCTTCGACCTCGTGCACTTCCACGCCATGGGCCCGACGCTGTTCGCGCCACTGCCGCGCTGGATCGGCCGGCGGCCGGTCGTGGCCACCGTGCAGGGCCGCGACGACCAGCGGGCCAAGTGGGGGCTGGTCGCCAAGACGGTGCTCGGGCTGGCCGCCCGCACGTCAGCCCACGTGCCGCACGAGACCATCGTGGTCAGCCGCCAGCTGCAGGACGAGTTCCGTCGGGACTTCGGCCAGGACACCACCTACATTCCGAACGGCATCGCCCCCTCCCCGCTCGTGCCGGACCCGGACCGGGTGCCGGCGCAGTTCGGCCTGGTGCCTGGCCGCTACCTGCTCGTCGTCGGCCGGGTCGTGCCGGAGAAGGCCTTTGACGTCCTCGTCCGTGCCTACCGGGACGTGCCCGGTGACGTCCCCCTGGTCGTCGTCGGCCCGGCCGAACCCAGCCCGTTCGCCGACTCGGTGCGCGAGCTGGCCGCCGGCGATCCGCGCGTGCGCATGCTCGGCCCCGTCTACGGCGACGACATGAAGGCGCTCTGGCAGGGCGCCCTGGCCTTCGTGCAGCCCAGTCACCTCGAGGGCCTGCCGCTGGTGCTGCTCGAAGCCGCGTCGCACGGCCTGCCGGTCGTCGTCAGCGACATCGGCCCGCACGTCGAGGTGGTCGGGGCAGCCAGCCGTCCCGGCCGCCGGGTCTTCCCTCGGGGGGACGTCGCCGCCCTGACCGCGGCGCTCACCGACCTGCTCGCCGCGCCGGAGGCCGACCGGGCTGCCGCGCCGGACCTGCGCACCGCCGTGCTCCGCGACTACTCGTGGCAGTCGGTGACCGACGCGACGCTCGAGGTCTACGAGCGGGCGCAGCACCGCCTGCGCAGGCTCAGGTGAGGGCGTCCGGGTCGATCCGCAGGACCGACGCGGGGTTTCCGGCGACCACCGCCCCCGGCGGCACGTCCTTGAGCACGATCGCGCCGGCGCCGATCCGGGCGTTGCGGCCGACCGTCACCGGCCCGAGCACCATGGCGCCAGCGCCGAACTCCACCCCGTCCCCGATCACCGGCCCCCGGGACTCGGTCCCGTCGCGGCCGGTGGTGATGCCGATGGTCACGCCGTGACGCAGCACGACGTCGCGGCCCAGCACGGCCCGGGGATGCAGGACGATCATGTGCGGGTGGTAGACCCGCAGGCCGCCGCCGATGACCGCCTCGGGCGGCAGCTCGACGTGCAGCACGAGATAGGTCACCAGGCGGTAGAGCACGATCAGGGGCTTGCGCAGCCCCCGCGGGAGCCGGGTGTGGGCCAGCCGGGCCAGCCGGTAGAGGCTCACGATCAGCCGGCTCTCCGGCGAGCCGGCGTTCGCCGCCCAGTCGGCCTGCAGCTGCCGGCGCCAGGCCTCGGGGTGCTGCTCGTCCACGCCGGGCCCTCCTCCGGTCCTGCACGACCGGCGGCCGCGGGTCCGGAGACTGCCACAGCAGCCCGGCCCGGCTCGGCCCGCCAGGACCGGGGGCCCGCCCGTGCCTGGTGACGCCCGCTCGAGGATCAGCGTGATCGTGCCGGCCTACAACGCCGCGGGCTGGCTGCACTCCGCGCTCGCGTCAGTGGCCGGCCAGACCCGGCTGCCCGACGAGGTCGTCGTCGTCGACGACTGCTCGACCGACGCGACGTCGCAGGTCGCCGAGGCCTGGCGGGCGATCCTGCCGCTGGTGGTCGTGCGGCACGAGGTCAACCGGGGCCTCGGCGCGACGCGGCGCACCGGCATCGACGCCTCCACGGGCGACCTGGTGGCGCTGCTGGACGCCGACGACGTCTGGCTGCCCGACCACCTGCAGGTCCTCGAGGACGTGTGGAACCGCAGCGGCGGCCTGGTCACGGCGCGCGCGCTGCGCTGGGCTCCGGGCCGGGCCCTGGCTCGGCGCGACACCGGCGGCCGCGTCCCGGTTCCCGTGCCGCAGGCGCAGCTTCCGGACGCCTACTGGGAGAACTTCGTGTTCCCCACCGTGCTGTTCTCCCGCCGCGATTACGAGCGGGCCGGCGGGTTCTCCGACCTGCGGCGCAGCGAGGACTGGGACCTGTGGGTCCGGATGCTGCGCACCGGACTGCGGGTGACCAGCGCCGGCCAGCCGACGGTGCTCTACCGGCTCAGCTCCGGCTCGCTGTCGGCCGGGCACGGCACCCTCGAGACCGACATCGCCCTGCTCGAGGGGTGGCTGCGCGACGCGGAGCCGGCCCACCGCCCGGTCGTGGCCGCGTCGCTGCGGCGG
>JAOPWI010000072.1 GCA_025965755.1 Frankiales bacterium
GCACCGCGGCGCGGGTCGCTCAGGCGGACCGGCACGCCACCCGGTCGGGCGCCGCTGCGCCGCCCGGCGGGCTCGTGCGCCGGGCGAGCCGGCAGACTGTCCCGGTGCCACGCCCCTGCGCCACGACGGTCCTGCTGTGTCGCGGCTGCTGCTGCGGCACCCGCAAGAAGCATCCGGGCGTCGACCACGAGGCGCAGGAGGACGCGCTGCGCGCTGCGGCCGACGGGCACCCCGACGTCGAGCTGCGGGTCGTCGACTGCCTGGACGAGTGCGACCGCAGCAACGTCGTCGTCGTGCGCCGGGCCGGCCGGCCGGCAAAGGACCGCGACGCCTGGCTCGGCGGCATGCTGACCGGCAAGGCGTCGACCGCGCTGGCCAGCTGGCTGGCCGAGGGCGCCGCCGACCCGATGCCCGGCCCGCTCGTCGGCCACCGCTTCCGCCACCTGCCGCCCCGCCGCTCCCGGAGGTCGTCGTGACCGCGTTCCTGCACCCGTTCGCCCGCCCGGCCGCGACCGATTTCCTGACGCTCGTGCGCGGCGAGGGCGCGCTGGTCTTCGACGACGCCGGGCGCGACTACGTCGACGCGATGGCCAGCCTGTGGTTCTGCGACGTCGGCCACGGCCGGCGCGAGATCGCCGACGCGGTGGCCGAGCAGCTCCGGACGCTGGCGGCCTTTCACACCTTCGACCGCTTCACCAACGAGCCGGCCGAGCGGCTGTCGGCCGCGCTGTCGGCGCGCGCTCCCATGCCGGGGGCGCGGGTGTTCCTCACCACCAGCGGCTCGGAGGCGGTCGACAGCGCGCTGAAGCTGGTCCGCGCCGCGCGGGTGCTGGCCGGCGAGGCGCACCGGCGCGTCATCATCAGCCTGGAGGGCGCCTACCACGGCGTCACCTACGGCGGGCTCGCCGTGGGCGGCCTGCCGCTCAACCAGGAGCACTTCGGCCCGATGCTGCCCGACGTCGTGCAGGTGCCGCGCGACGACCCCGGTGCGGTGGCCAGGGTGCTGGCGGAGCGCGGCCACGAGGTCGCTGCGGTGTTCGCCGAGCCGGTGCTGGGCGCCGGCGGCGTGCACCCGCCGGCGCCGGGCTACCTGGCCGAGCTGCGCCGGCTGTGCGACGACGCCGGCGCGTGGCTGGTCCTGGACGAGGTCATCTGCGGGTTCGGTCGCCTGGGCCACCTGTGGGGCGCGCAGCGGTACGGCGTCGTGCCCGACCTCGTCACCTTCGCCAAGGGCGTGACCTCGGGCTACGTCCCGCTCGGCGGCGTCCTGGTGGGCGCGGGTGTGCGCGAGCGGCTCGAAGCCGACCCGACGTACGTCCTGCGCCACGGACACACCTACAGCGGCCACCCCGGTGCCTGCGCGGCCGCTCTGGCCAACCTCGAGGTGCTCGAGGGCGAGGCGCTGCTGGAGCAGGTGCCGCGCATCGGCGACCGGCTGTCGGCAGGGCTCGACCAGCTGGTGCAGGAGGGCTACCTGGCCGGCCGGCGCGGCGACGGGGCCGTCTGGGCGGCCGCGCTGCACGAGGGCGTGGACGCAGCCGGAGTGCACACCCGGATGATCGAGCGGGGCGTCATCGCCCGCGCGGTGGGTCCGTCGACTCTCGCGTTCTGCCCGCCGTACGTCATCACCGACGACCAGCTGGACCGGACGCTGGCGGCGCTGCGCGGGGCGCTTCAGGCCTCGTAGACGACCTCGCCGCCGATCACGGTCGCGCGCACCTGGATCGAGGCGATCTGCTCCGGGTCCACGGTGGTCAGGTCGTCGGACAGGACGGCGAAGTCGGCCAGCTTGCCGGCGACCAGGCTGCCCCGGCGGTGCTCCTCGAACGTCGCGTAGGCCGATCCCATCGTCCAGGCGTGCAGCGCCTGCAGCGGCGTGAGCGCCTCCTGCGGGTTGAAGTCCGCCCCGGTCGCGGTCCGCTGCAGCACCGCGTCGGCGATCCCGAGCAGGGGAGCGCCCTGCACGACCGGGCGGTCGGAGCTGCCCGGAAGCGGGATGCCGCGGTCCAGGAACGACTTCTGCCGGTAGCACCACGGCGCGCGCTGCGGCCCGAGCGCGGTGGCCATGCCGTCGCCGAGCTCGGAGATGAACCGGCCCTGGGGCACCGGGATCACGCCGAGTCGGGCGATCCGCTCCACCGCCGCGTCGTCGGCCACCGCGCAGTGCTCGATGCGGTGCCGGTGGTCGGCGCGCGGCAGCTGGCGCAGCGCCTCCTCGTAGCAGTCGAGCACCGTGTCGACCGCGAGGTCGCCGATGGCGTGCGTCGCGATCTGCCAGCCGCCGCGGTGCGCGCGCACGATGAGCTCGCGCAGCTGCTCCGGCGAGTGCTGCAGATAGCCGGCGTTGCCGGGCTCGTCGGCGAACGGCTGGTGCATCGCCGCGGTGCGGCCCAGCAGCGAGCCGTCGGAGAAGATCTTCACCGGCCCGATCCGAAGCCACTCGTCGCCCAGCCCGGTGGCGATGCCGAGGTCCAGGCCGAACGAGCCGGAGTCGTCCGGGCTGCCGCCCAGCTCGTGCAGCGCGTCCGCGGCGACCATCAGCGTGGTGCGCACGTGCAGCTTGCCGGTGGCCCGCGCCTGGGCGTACGCCGCCAGCTCCTGCGGGCTCCAGGCCACCAGGCCGGCGCCGATGCCGGCCTCCTGCGCGGAGGTGATGCCCTCGCTGAGGTAGCGCGTCGTCGCCCGGTCGATCGCACCGACGATGTCGGTCAGCGGATAGGGGTAGACCAGGTTGCGGACGAGGGACTGCGCCGACTCCTGCAGGAGCCCGGTCGGCCGGCCGCCGGCGTCGCGCTCGACGACGCCGCCCGGCGGGACGGCGACGGCGTCGATGCCGATCGCGTCGAGCACCGCGCCGTTGACGACGGCCATGTGGCCGGAGGTGTGCCGCAGCCAGACCCGGTGCCCCGGCGCCACCCGGTCGAGCTCGGCGGCGGTGGGGTGGCGCCGCTCGGCCAGCCGGTTCTGGTCGTAGCCCGCACCGACGATCCAGCCGCCGGGGGCGGTCGTCCGGGCGGCGCGGGCGACCGCCTCGTAGATGTCGGCGAGCGACTGCACCGGGGGAGTGCTCAGCGGCAGCTCCGCCAGCGACATGCCGAAGAAGACGCAGTGGTTGTGCGCGTCGTGAAAGCCCGGCACGACGGTCGCACCGCCCAGGGCGACGTACCGGTCGGCGGTCAGGCCCTCCAGGTCGCTGTCGTCGCCGACGGCGACGATCCGCCCGCCGAGCACCGCGAGCGCCGTGGCCCGCGGTCGCGCCGGGTCGAGGGTCAGGACGTTGCCACCGGTGAACACCGCATCGACGCGCATGCGCGCACCGTACGGGCCCCGGCTACTCCCCGGTGGTGCCGCCGGCCGGCACCCGCTCCCCGGGCGCGGGCGGCGGCGGAGCCGTGCCGTCGCCGAACGGCCGGCCGC
>JAOPWI010000031.1 GCA_025965755.1 Frankiales bacterium
ACGCCGTGGCCGTCGCCTCGCCGGCGGCCGCGGTCGACGCGCTGGCGCTGCTCAAGCAGAGCGACGCCGGCCGCGCCGGAATGCTGGTCGGCGGCGCCCCTCCGCAGCCCGACGACGCCCGCCCTGCCCTGGCCGATGGCGCCCGGTGGGCCCTCGACCTGGTCGACGGCCCGGTGGCGCTGCAGCCCGCCCTCGGCCGCCTGCTCCACCGCGTCGCCGTCGTGGCGGACCTGGCCGCCGCGCGGGCGCTGGTCGAGCAGCACCCCGGCGTCCGGGCGGTGACCGCCGAGGGCGACCTGCTCGGCGCCGACTGGGCCAGCGGCGGGTCGGCCAGCGCGCCGAGCCTGCTGGAGGTGCAGGCCGCGGTCGACGAGGCGGCGGCCCGCCACGACGAGGCCGCCCAGCGCTACGAGCGGCTGCACTTCGCGGTGGCCGGGGCGCAGGCCCGGGTGCAGGAGGCCGCGACCGAGGTCGAGGCGGCGCTGGTCGTGCTGCACGAGAGCGACGCCCGGATGGCGGCGGTCGGGGAGCAGCTGGCCCTGCTGGCCAGCGCCGTGCGGGCCGCCGAGGCCGAGGAGGGGCGGCTCCAGCAGGCCCGCGTGCGGGCCGAGGAGGCCCGCGACCGCGACCTGTCGGGCCTGGCCGAGCTGGAGGAGCGGCTGTCCCTCGCGGAGGCCACCCCGGTCGACTCCGAGCCCGACCCGCAGGTGCGGGACCGGCTCGCCACGCAGGCGACCGAGGCGCGTGCCGCGGAGGTCGAGGCGCGCCTGGCCGTGCGCACCGGCGAGGAGCGCGCCCGCGCCCTGGGCGGCCGGGCCGAGGGCCTGGAGCGGGCCGCCCGGCAGGAGCGGGCCGCCCGTGAGCGGCTGGTCGCCCTGCGCAGCCAGCGCGCCCGGGGTGCCGTCGTCGCCGAGGCCGTCGTCGTCGGCGCGCAGGCCGCCCTGGCCCGCATGACCGGATCGCTGGCCGCCGCAGCGGCCGAGCGCGAGCAGGCGCAGGCCGCGCGCACCGTCACCGAGGGCGGGCTGCAGGCGCTGCGCGCCCGGGTGCGCGAGCTCACCGGTGAGCTGGAGCGGCTGACCGACGTCGTGCACCGCGACGAGGTCGCCCGGGCCGAGCAGCGCCTGCGCATCGAGTCCCTCGAGCAGCGCGCCGTCGAGGAGTGGGGCGTGCCGCTCGAGCAGCTGTTCACCGAGTACGGCCCGTCGGTGCCGGTGCCGGTCGAGGACGGCGAGCCCGCGCCGTACGACCGGGCCGCGCAGGAGAAGCGGGCCGCGGCGGCCGACCGGGCCCTGGCCCTGCTCGGCCGGGTCAATCCGCTGGCGCTGGAGGAGTACGCCGCGCTCGAGGAGCGGTCGGCCTTTTTGTCCACCCAGCTCGAGGACCTCAAGGCCACCCGGCGCGACCTGCTGACGGTGGTCAAGGAGGTCGACGACCGCATCCACGACGTCTTCGCGCAGGCCTTCCAGGACACCGCCCGGGAGTTCGTGCACGTCTTCGCGACGCTGTTCCCCGGCGGCGAGGGCAAGCTGACCCTGACCGAGCCGAACGACATGCTGGCCACCGGCATCGAGGTGATGGCCCGGCCGGCGGGCAAGAAGGTCAGCCGGCTCTCGCTGCTGTCCGGCGGCGAGCGGTCGCTGACGGCCATCGCCCTGCTGGTCGCCATCTTCCGGGCCCGGCCCTCGCCGTTCTACGTCATGGACGAGGTGGAGGCGGCGCTGGACGACCGCAACCTGGGCCGGCTGCTGCAGCTGCTCGAGGGCCTGCGGGAGAGCTCGCAGCTGATCGTCATCACCCACCAGAAGCGCACGATGGAGATCGCGGACGCGCTGTACGGCGTGACCATGCGCGGCGACGGCGTCTCGGCCGTCGTCAGCCAGCGGCTGCGGGAGCGCGAGACCGCCTAGCCGCCGGCCCGGCCGGGCGTCGGCCGCGGGTGTTCTCGACGAGGGCGTGGGCGCGGGACCGGGGGAGCCGCTGGTAGACAGGGTGCGTGCTGGAGCTCCTCGGCCTTGTCCTCGCCGTCCTCGTCGTGAGCGTCGTCGCGGTCGTCGCCCTGGTGCGCGGCCGGGGCACCCGCTCCCTGCCCGCCCGCCGTCCGCAGGCGGGCGTCGACTACCGCCCCGGCACGGGTGATGACGCCGAGGTCCCACGGGACACGCCCAAGCGCACCGTTCAGGTTCTGCCGCTGCCGGACGACGCCAGCGTGCTGCCGGCCGAGGTGGAGACGGTCGACCCGCGGACGCCCGAGCTGGACGTTCCCGAGCCGACCGCGGGGCGGCTCGTGCGGCTGCGGGCCCGGCTGGCCCGCTCCCAGACCACCCTCGGCCGGGGCCTGTTCGCCCTGCTCACCCGGGACGTCCTCGACGAGGACACCTGGGAGGAGGTCGAGGACACGCTGCTGGCGGCCGACATGGGCGTCGCGGCCACGACCGAGCTGGTCGGCCGGCTGCGTACCCGCGTCCGGGTCGGCGGCGTGCGGACCCAGGCCGAGCTGCGGACCCTGCTGCGTGAGGAGCTGGTCGCGGCCATCGGCGCCGACCTGGACCGCTCGCTGCGCACGCTGCCGCACGCGGACGGGCGGCCCGCGGTGGTGCTCGTGGTCGGCGTCAACGGCACCGGCAAGACGACCACCTGCGGCAAGCTCGCCCGCGTCCTCGTCGCCGACGGGCGCAGCGTCGTGCTGGGCGCGGCCGACACGTTCCGCGCGGCCGCGGCCGAGCAGCTGCAGACCTGGGGCGACCGGGTGGGCGCCACGGTCGTGCGCGGGCCCGAGGGCGGCGACCCGGCCAGCGTCGCCTTCGACGCGGTCAAGCAGGGCATCCAGAGCAAGGTCGACACGGTGCTCATCGACACCGCCGGCCGCCTGCACACCAAGACCGGTCTGATGGACGAGCTGGGCAAGGTCAAGCGGGTCATCGAGAAGCACGGCCCGGTGGACGAGACGCTCCTGGTCCTGGATGCCACCACCGGTCAGAACGGCGTGGTGCAGGCCCGCGTGTTCACGCAGGTCGTCGAGGTGACCGGCATCGTGCTGACCAAGCTGGACGGCACCGCCAAGGGCGGCATCGTCATCGCCGTGCAGCGCGAGCTGGGCATTCCGGTCAAGCTCATCGGCCTGGGCGAGGGGCCGGACGATCTGGCGCCGTTCGAGGCCGAGGCGTTCGCCGACGCCCTGCTCGGCGACGAGGCCGCGCTCTAGCCACGTGTGAGCGGGGTCACCGTCGGGGAGGGCTCGGGCAGCAGCGTCCGAGCACCGACGGAGGACCCCGTGACCGTGACCGACAGGACGGCGACCGCACGCCCGAACAGTTCGCGGCGGGGCGGCGACGACGGGGGAGCGGCGGCGGTCGGCTCCGGCCTCGACGTCATGCTCACCGAGGCCAGCGGCGGCTCGATGCGGCGCTGGCTGCCGGGCAGTGCCGGCCTGCGTCTGATCGGCAAGCTGGTCAGCCAGCCCGGGCCGCTGCTCCAGCACGGTGGCGAGCTGGTGACCGAGCTGGGCAAGGTCGCGGCCGGGCGCTCGCAGCTGGCCCCGGCCAAGAGCGACCGCCGGTTCACCGACCCGGCCTGGGTGTCCAACCCGCTCCTGCACCGCATCTGCCAGGCCTACCTGGCGGCCAGTGACAGCACCGACCGGCTGCTCGGCGACCTGGACCTGGACTGGCGCGACGCCAAGCGGGTGCGCTTTCTCGCCGAGAACCTCATCGATGCCCTCGCGCCGAGCAACAACCCGCTGCTCAACCCGTCCGCCCTCAAGGCGGCCATCGACACCGGCGGCCGCAACTTCGTCCTGGGCGGGGGCCAGCTGGTCAAGGACGTCGCCCGCCGGCGCACGCCGGCGATGGTCGACACGTCGGCCTTCCAGGTCGGCCGGGACCTGGCCATCACGCCCGGGGCGGTGGTGTTCCGCACGCCGCTGGTGGAGCTGATCCAGTACCGCCCGCAGACCCCGACGGTCCGCGAGGTTCCGCTGATGGTCGTCCCGCCGATGATCAACAAGTACTACGTGACCGACCTCGCCCCCGGCCGCAGCATGATCGAGAACTACGTCCGGAACGGCCAGCAGGTGTTCGCCATGTCCTGGCGCAACCCGGGCAAGGGGAACTCCCGCTGGGGACTGGACCACTACGCCGGCGCGGTCCTGGAGTGCCTGGAGGCGGTGGAGAAGGTCACCGGCTCGCCGCGCACGCACGTGCTCGGCGTCTGCGCGGGCGGCATCACCGCCAGCGTCGCCCTGTCGCACCTGGCGGCCACCGGGCGCCAGGACCGGGTCGCCGGGCTCACCCTGGGCGTGACCGTCCTGGACCAGCAGCGGGCCGGCACCCTCGGCTCGTTCGTCGACCGGGAGGGCGCCGCGGCGGCCGCCGCGGAGTCGGGCCGCAAGGGCTATCTCGACGGGCAGGCCCTCGCCGGGGTCTTCGCCTGGCTGCGCCCCAACGACCTGATCTGGAACTACTGGGTCAACAACTACCTGCTCGGCAAGAAGCCGCCGGCCTTCGACGTCCTGTTCTGGAACGCCGACACCACCCGCATGCCCGCTGCCCTGCACCGCGACTTTCTCGAGCTGAGCGTCGAGAACGCGCTCGTCACACCGGGCAAGGCGCGGGTGCTGGGCACTCCGGTCGATCTGCGCCGGATCGAGGTCGACAGCTACGTGGTGGCCGGCATCGCCGACCACATCTGCCCGTGGCAGAACTGCTACCGCAGCACGGACCTGCTGGGCGGCACCTCCCGGTTCGTGCTCTCGACCAGCGGGCACATCGCCGCACTCGTCAACCCGCCGACCAACCCCAAGGCCAGCTTCTCGGTCAGCGAGTCGTGCCCGCAGGACCCCGAGGAGTGGCGCCGTTCGGCGCACACGGTGCCCGGAACCTGGTGGAACGACCACGTCGCCTGGCTGGCCGAGCGCTCCGGCGAGGACCGGCCCGCGCCGACCGAGCTGGGCGGCGCAGGCCTGCGGCCGCTGGAGCCGGCGCCGGGCACGTACGTCCTGCAGAAGTAGGCTCGGCGGCAGAGCAGCTCAGGTGGCGGGGACCGTGCGCACGAGGTCGGCCCGGTCGGCCAGCACCAGGCCGAGCACCCGGTAGGCCTTGCGGTTGAACGCCAGGCCGATGTGGCTGCCGGTCACCTCGACGTTGCGGGCGTACGGCGCGATGCAGGCGCGCCAGCGCACGACGCCGTCGCCCTTGGAGAAGATCGAGGTGAACGGGACGTCCTGCGGAAAGGGCGCGTCGTAGTCGCGGACGAACGCGCAGGCGCACGTCTCGGTGAGGCAGCCACTGCGGGCCGCCTTGCGGCTGGTCAGCTGCAGCACGGCGCGCACACCGGCGACCGCGGCCTTGGTCACGACCGAGATGTCGAACGGGTGGTCCAGCCCGGACCCGAGGCTGACCACCTGCGACACCAGGTCGGGCCGGCGGTGGGCCAGCGCCTTGGCGAAGTGGCCGCCCCGGCTGTGACCGACCAGCGCGGCCTTGCGGCCGTTGTGCCGCACGATCGTCTCGAGCCGCTTCTCCAGCCGGGCGACCGAGCGGTCCGAGCAGTCGACGTTCAGGGCGATTCCCGAGCCGTACGGGCGGTGGCCCATGCGCCCGAGCCACTGCGCCATGACCATGAGCGAGCTGTCGCCGGCCAGAAAGCCGGGGATGAGCATGACCGGCGCGCCGTCGCCGCGCGGAACGCCCGCGCCGTACCAGACCGGGGACACCGTCAGCCGGAGCAGCTCGGCCTGCCAGCGCATCTCCGCGAGGTGGTGGCCCCACCAGCGCTCGGCGCTCGGCTGCAGGCGGCCGCCCGGGTCGAACGAGGACCCGGTGATCGCGTCGGGCAGCGGGAAGTCGGGCACCGGAACGTCGACGAGGAGCCCGTCGACCAGGCCCTCGGGAAACGACTCGTCGGCAGGCGGTGTGGCGGAGGTCACGCCACCAGGCTAAGCGACGCGAGGCGCCCACCGGCCAGGCCCCCGGCGGGCAGGTTCACGGCGGCGAAACACAGCGCCCGGAGACGTCACGGCAGGGAAACAACGCCTGCACCGCGCGTGAAACACGGCCGGACCACTCTCCCCGTCAGCACCCGCACCGGGTTCCGAGTCGAGGGAGAAGCATGGAAACGGTCGTCAACGGCGCCAACACAGGCTGGGTCCTGATCTGCGCCGCACTGGTGATGCTCATGACACCGGGACTGGCGTTCTTCTACGGCGGCATGAGCCGCAGCAAGAGCGTCCTGAACATGCTGATGATGAGCTTCACCGCGCTCGGCATCGTCAGCGTGCTCTGGGTCCTGTACGGCTACGCCATCGCGTTCGGTTCCAGCAGGGGCGGGCTGTTCGGCTGGTCG
Organism: Frankiales bacterium; assembly: GCA_025965755.1. Taxonomy (GTDB): domain Bacteria; phylum Actinomycetota; class Actinomycetes; order Mycobacteriales; family SCTD01; genus RYN-170. The sequence goes on from JAOPWI010000031.1 coordinate 6,343, forward strand.
TCCGGCCTGGTCGGCCTGGACGACCTGGTCCGCAACGTGACCGTGGACTCGGCCGAGAACGGCGTGGTCAACACGTTCGGCCTGCCGGACCTGGCCTTCTCCGGCTTCCAGGTGATGTTCGCGATCATCACGGTGGCCCTCATCAGCGGTGCGGTGGCCGACCGCATGAAGTTCGGTGCCTGGGTCGCGTTCACCGCGATCTGGTCGACCGTCGTCTACTTCCCGGTCGCCCACTGGGTCTTCGCCTTCGGGGTGGCCGAGGAGGGCGGGCAGGGCGCCGGTGCGTCGGGCGGCCTGTTCGCGGCCGACAGCGGCGGCTGGATCGTCAACCGCCTCGGCGCGCTGGACTTCGCCGGCGGCACCGCGGTCCACATCAACGCCGGTGCCGCGGCGCTCGCGCTGGTCCTCGTCCTGGGCAAGCGCAAGGGCTTCGCCAAGGAGCCGATGCGCCCGCACAACCTGCCGTTCGTGATGCTCGGCGCGGGCCTGCTGTGGTTCGGCTGGTTCGGCTTCAACGCCGGCTCGGCTCTCGCCGCGAACGGCCTGGCGTCGCTGGCCTTTGTGAACACCCAGGTCGCGACCGCCGCCGCGCTGCTCGCCTGGATCGGCACCGAGCGCCTGCGTGACGGTCACGCCACCACCCTGGGCGCCGCCTCCGGCGCGGTCGCCGGTCTGGTCGCGATCACCCCGGCGGCCGGTGCGGTCAACCCGCTCGGCGCCATCGCCATCGGCCTGGTCGCCGGTGCGGCCTGCTGCCTGGCCGTCACCCTGAAGCACCGCCTCGGCTATGACGACGCGCTCGACGTCGTGGGCGTGCACCTCGTCGGCGGGCTCGTCGGCACACTGATGATCGGCGTCGTCGCGGACGGCGAGTTCGCCGCGGGCTACGAGAGCGTGCTCGGCGGCGGCAGCTTCGCGCTGCTGGGCAAGCAGGCGCTCGCCGCCGTCGCGGTCATGGCGTACTCCTTCATCGTCACCTACGTCATCGCGCTGGCGATCAAGGCCACCATCGGCCTGCGCATCAGCGAGGAGGAGGAGATCACCGGCATCGACCAGACCACCCACGCCGAGTCGGCGTACGAGCTGGGCGCCTCGATGGGCGGCGGCGGCGGTGGCCTGGCCAGCGCCACCTCCGCCCCGCTGCCCACCTCCACCCGGGTCTCCTCGTGAGGCTGGTGACGGCGGTGATCAAGCCGTTCAAGCTGGACGACGTGAAGACCGCGCTCGAGGTGTTCGGGGTGCAGGGCATGACGGTCAGCGAGGTGCAGGGCTTCGGCCGCCAGCGTGGCCACACCGAGGTCTACCGCGGTGCGGAGTACACCGTGTCGTTCGTGCCCAAGGTGCGGGTCGAGGTGCTCGTGGACGACGCCGACGCCGGCGACATCATCGACGTCATCGCCAAGGCGGCCCACACGGGCAGCATCGGCGACGGCAAGGTGTGGAGCACGCCGGTCGACGAGGTCGTCCGGGTCCGCACGGGCGAGAGAGGCGCCGAGGCCCTGTGAGCGCGACCTGGCGGCGGTGCCCCGAGACCACGCAGCGGGCGTCCCGCCGGCTGCTCGAGCCCGGGCAGGGGGCTGCGCTGTGAGGCTGGTGACCGCGGTGATCAAGCCGTTCAAGCTGGACGACGTGAAGCGGGCGCTCGAGCAGATCGGTGTCCAGGGCATGACGGTCAGCGAGGTGCAGGGCTTCGGCCGCCAGCGTGGCCACACCGAGGTCTACCGCGGCGCGGAGTACACCGTGTCCTTCGTGCCCAAGGTGCGGGTCGAGGTCCTGGTCGACGAGGCGGACGCGGCCCGGGTGGTCGACGCGGTGGTCGCTGCGGCCAGCAGCGGCAGCATCGGCGACGGCAAGGTGTGGACCGTGCCGGTCGACGAGGTGGTCCGGGTCCGCACGGGGGAGCGCGGCGCCGAGGCGCTGTGACCGCCAGCACGCTGCGAGACGGTCGGGCCGGCCTGCTGGGCCGGCCCGGCCTGCGCGGTCCGGCCCTTCGCGAGGCGCTGACCGCCCTGTACGACACCGGCCTGGCCGAGCTGCTCGGCGACCCGGGGCCGGGCACCGCCCTCGTGGCGGTCGGCGGGCTCGGCCGCCGCGAGCCGGCCCCGGGCAGCGACCTGGACCTGGTCCTGGTGCACGACGGCCGG
>JAOPWI010000148.1 GCA_025965755.1 Frankiales bacterium
GGCTTCGAGGACATGCAGCGGCGCGTTCCCGACACCACGCGTGCCCACGAGCTGATCGGCTTCATGCCGACGGCCGGCCTCGACGAGATCATCCAGATGGTGATCGACTACCAGCGCGCCTGATGACCCTCGGCGCCCCCGCCTACGTCACGGCGTTCCTGTCGGCGCTGGCGCTCGCGTGGGTGCTCACGCCGCTGATGCTGCGGCTGGCCCTCCGGCTGTCGGTGTTGGACGAGCCAGGTGAGCGCAAGGCTCAGCAGCAGGCGGTGCCCTACCTCGGCGGCGTGGCCATCGTCCTGGCCTTTGCCGCCACCGTCCTCGTGGCCGGGCTCCTGCTGGGGCCGGAGGACGGTGTTCCGGCGCTGGCCGCGGTGCTGGGCGCGGGGGTGGTCCTCAGCATCATGGGGCTGGTCGATGACCTGCGCGGGCTCGGGCCCTCCCTGCGCATCGCGGTCGAGGTGGTCGCCGGCGTCGTCATCTACGCGACCGAACCAGACATCTCGCTGCCCGGGCCGCCCCTGGTCGGCATCGTGGTGACGGTCCTGTGGGTCGTCTTGGTGACCAACGCCTTCAACCTGCTCGACAACATGGACGGCCTGTCCGCCGGCGTGGCGGCCATCGCCGGGCTCGCCTTCTGCGTCATCAGCGCGGTCAACGGCCAGTTCCTGGTCGCGGCGCTCTCCGCGGCCATCGCCGGCTGCGCCACCGGCTTTCTGCGCCACAACTTCCATCCGGCCAAGATCTACATGGGCGACGCCGGCAGCTTGTTCCTGGGTTTCCTGCTGGCCGCCGTGGCCGTGCGCCTGCAGCTGGAATCGGCACCGGCGGCGGTCTCGCTGTTCGTGCCGGTGCTTGTGCTCGGCGTCGCGCTGTTCGACACGACCCTGGTGACGGTCAACCGGCTCCGGCACGGGCGCAGCCCCCTGCTCGGTGGGCGCGACCACGTCAGCCACCGGCTGGTCTGGGTCGGCATCCCGGTGCCGGTCGCGGTCGGGCTCATCTACGGCCTGGCGCTGTGCCTGGGATTTCTGGGCTTCCTGCTGGCGCGGCTCGACCTGGTGTCCGGCCTGCTGCTCGTGGGCTTCGTCCTGACGGTGGGCGTGGGCGTCCTGGCCCTGCTGTCCGCCGTGCCGGTCTATGCGACCAGTCGCCGCCGGCAGGCCATGTTGCGGGTCGTCCGGACGCACGAGCCGGAGCCGCCGGCCGGGGCGGGGTCAGGCGTCGAGGCTGCGGAACCACTCGAGGGTCTGAGCTAGTCCGGTCTCCAGCGCGACCGGCTCGACGTCGGGGAACAGCCGGCGCAACGACGCGTCCGTGGCCTGAGAGTCGCGGACGTCGCCCATACGTGGCTTGACGTGCTTCACGGCGACATCGGCACCGAGCTGGGCGTTGAGCAGGTCGATCAGCTCGAGCAGCGTGGTCCGGGTGCTGAAGGCCAGGTTGACCGGGTCCGGCGACGTGACGCGGCGCAGGACGGCGTCGGTCAGGACCTGCGTGACCGTCCCCACGTAGGTGAAGTCCCGCGACTGCCGGCCGTCGCCGTGCACCACGAGCGGCTCGCCGCGCAGTGCGGCGTCCAGGAAGGCCGGCACCACGGCTGCGTACGCGTGCCCGGCCGTCTGCAGGGGGCCGTACACGTTGAAGAAGCGGAACGCGAGCGTGGGCAACCCGTAGCTCGCGGCGTAGGCCCCGGCGTACGCCTCGGTCGCCAGCTTGCTCACGGCGTAGGGCGAGAGCGGCCGGGAGGGCAGGTCCTCCGACTTGGGCAGCGTCGGCGTGCCGCCGTAGACGGACGACGACGAGGCCACCACGACGTGGGCGCCGGTACCGCGCGCGGCCTCGAGCACCCGCAGCGTGCCGGTGGCGTTCACCTCGTGGCTGGCCACGGGGTCCACGAGTGACCGGGGAACGGAGGGGCGGGCGGCGAGGTGCACGACCGAGTCGATGCCGGCGCACACCTCGGCCAGCAGGTCGACGTCCAGGATGCTGCCGGTCACCAGGCGCGCGTCGACGCCGTCCAGGTTGGCAGCCAGGCCCGTGCTCAGGTCGTCGAGGGCCACGACCTCGGTCACCTCGCTGCGGGTGGTGAGCACGCGGCACAGGTTGGCGCCGATGAACCCGGCGCCGCCGGTCACGAGCACTCTCACGTCAGCACAAGCCCTTCTCGACGGCGATTTGTTCGTACAGGCGTTCGGTGTCCGCGACCAGGCGCGACCGACCGAACAAGGCAGCGGCACGGACGGCAGCTGCAGTTCCCATCCGCTCCCGCAGCGCCGGGCTGGACAGTAGTCGTCCCACGGCAGACGAGATCGCGGTGACGTCGGTGGAGCAGAGCAGGCCGGTGACGCCGTCCTCGACGACCTCGCCGACGCTGCCGACGGACGTGGACACCGCCGGCACACCGGCGAGGGCGGCTTCCATCAGCGAGACCGGCATGCCCTCGTTGTCGCTGGTCAGGACGACGAGGTCGGTCGCGGCGTAGACCGTCTCGACGTCACCTCGCCAGCCGAGGAACCGGATGCGGTCCCCGAGGTCCGCGGCCTGGTGCCGCAGCGCCTCCAGGAGCTCGCCGTCGCCGCAGACGACGAAGGTGGCGTCGGGGTGCTCCACAGCCAGGGACCGGGCCGCGGCCACGAAACGCTCGGGTCGTTTGATGCCGGTCAGCCGCGCGAGCAGCGTGACCACCGGCCCACCGGGCGGCAGGTCCAGCGCGCTGCGCGCCTCGGCGGGAGAGGGCGCCGGCCGCAGGAACACGCCGGGAGGTGTCACGACGTACTGCTCCGGGCGGCCGACGCCGGCCTCGAGCAGGTCGTCGCGCACCTGGGTGCCGCCCGCCACGAGGCGCGTGGTCGTCCGCGCCAGGCCGCGCTCGGTGAGCACGACCGCCTTGGTCACGCCCGGCGAGAAGTACCCGTGCAGCAGATGGCCGTGGTAGGTGTGCACCACGGCCGGCACCCGCAGCGCCCGGGCCACGACCCGGCCCAGCACGCCCGCCTTCGCGGTGTGCGTGTGCACGATGTGCGGTCGGAAGGCGCGGACCTCGGCGGCGAGCGCGCGCAGCGCCCGAAGGTCGCCGAAGGCGTCAGGTGACCGGCCCAGGCCCGGCACCCGCTCGACGCCGGGCGTCGAGCCGCGCAACTGGAGGTAGTCGCCCTCGCCGGGATCCACGTCTCCGGTCAACAGCCGGTGGTCGAAGCGCACGGGGTCGTGGTCCTCGTGCAGGCTGGTCACCTCCAGCGCGGGACCTCCGACGTTGAGCCGGGCGATCACCCGCATGACCCGCAGTCGGGGCGGCGTCGGGTCGGTCACGAGCCTGCCGGGGCGGCCCGGTCCAGCTTCTTCAGGCCCTCGGTGGCGGTGGGTTGGCCAGGCTCGAAGATCAGCGCACGCTCGTACGCCGCGCGTGCCCCCTCGCGGTCACCTGTCACGAGCC
>JAOPWI010000152.1 GCA_025965755.1 Frankiales bacterium
CCGCGGTCGAGCCACTCCCAGCGGTGCCCGCCGGGCACGGGCATGTCGACCTGCGGCCGCGCCGGGTCGGCGGTGTAGCTGAACAGCTGGCGCCCCGGCACCGGTGGCCCGGTGACGTCGACCACCAGCCAGCGCTGCGGCAGGTCACGGCCGCGCCACCCGAGGCGGGCCCCGCGCCGGACGGCCGACGCGGCGCCGTCGCACCCGAGCAGCCAGTCACCGCGCACCGACGACCCGTCGGACAGCTGCACCGTCACGCCGAGGGCGTCCTGGGCGAAGCCGACCAGCGAGGTGCCCAGCCGGACCTCGACGGGCAGCGTCGCCACCAGCGCCCGCAGCCGCTGCTCCAGCACCGGCTGCCGGTAGAACGACAGCCCCGGCCGGCCGTGCGCCCGCGGAAACCGCACCCGGCCCAGCTCCGTGCGGGCCGCCGACAGGAAGCGGACCGGCACGTCCAGCAGGAAGCCGCTGGTCAGGCCGGGCGCCGTCCGCTCGAGCAGCTCCAGCACCTCGCCGTCCGCGGCGACGGCGCGCGGCAGGCCGTACGGCTGCAGAGCCCGCTCGACCACGAGCACCGAGGCCCCGTGCGCCGCGAGCCGGGCCGCCAGCAGCGCGCCGACCGGGCCGTAGCCGCACACGATCGCGTCGTACCGCTGCACGACCTACCCTCCCGACATGCTCCGATCCACCCTGCTGACGGCCTCGCGCAGCCCCCGCCTCAGGGCCCTGGTGGCCGGCGCGCCGGTGTCGCGCAGTGTGGTGCAGCGCTTCGTCGCCGGCGCGACCGCCGCCGACGCGGTCGCCGCGACCCGCAGCCTGCTCGACGCCGGGCTCACCGTCACGCTGGACCACCTCGGCGAGGACACCACCGACGCCGGCCGGGCCGCGGCGACGGTCAGGGCGTACCTGCTGCTGCTGGACCAGCTGGCCGCTGCCGGGCTGACCGAGGGCGGCCGCACCGAGGTGTCGGTGAAGCTCAGCGCGATCGGCCAGGCCGTCGACGCGGCGCTCGCGCTCGACGGCGCCCGGCAGGTGTGCACGGCCGCCCGCAACGCCGGCACCACGGTCACCCTCGACATGGAGGACCACACCACCACCGACGCCACGCTCGGCGTCCTGGCCGAGCTGCGCCAGGACTTCCCGGACACCGGCGCGGTGCTGCAGGCCGCCCTGCGCCGCACCGAGGCGGACTGCCGCGATCTCGCCGGCGCGGGCAGCCGGGTGCGGCTGTGCAAGGGCGCCTACCAGGAGCCGGCGTCGGTCGCCCACCAGAGCGCGCGCGAGGTCGACCTGTCCTACGTCCGATGCCTGAAGGTGCTCCTGGCCGGTGAGGGCTACCCGATGCTGGCCACCCACGATCCGCGGCTGATCGCCATCGGACAGCGGCTGGCGCAGCGCCGGTCGCCGGGCTCCTATGAGTTCCAGATGCTGTACGGCGTCCGCCCGGCCGAGCAGCGCCGGCTCGCCGCGGCCGGCCAGACGGTCCGGGTCTACCTGCCGTACGGCGACGAGTGGTACGGCTACCTCATGCGCCGACTCGCCGAACGCCCCGCCAACCTCGCCTTCTTCGCCCGCGCCCTCGTGAGCTCCTCGTGACCGGACCCGGCGTGATCGCCCTGCTGGGCGTCGGCAAGCTCGGCGAGGCCCTGCTGTCCGGGCTGATCCGCGCGGGCCAGCCCGCCGACACCCTGCTCGGTGCGGAGAAGCACCCGGCGCGCGCGGCCGAGATCCGCGAGCGGTACGGCGTCGCGACCCCGCACCCGGTCGAGGCGGTCGCCCAGGCCGACACGGTCCTGATCGCGGTCAAGCCGCAGGACATGCGGGCGCTGCTCGCCGAGGTCGCCGGTGCGCTGCGCCCCGGCACGCTCGTGGTCTCGCTCGCCGCCGGCATCCCGACCGCCCTGGTCGAGCAGGAGCTGGCCGAGGGCACGCCCGTCGTCCGGGTCATGACCAACACCCCCGTCTTCGTCGACGAGGCGATGTCCGCGGTCTCCGCGGGCAGCCACGCGACGACCGGGCACCTGGAGCTGGTCGAGGAGCTGCTGCGCCACGTCGGCCAGGTCGTCCGCGTGCCCGAGGCGCAGCAGGACGCGGTGACCGCCCTGTCCGGCAGCGGCCCGGCGTACTTCTTCTTCCTCGTCGAGGCGATGATCGACGCCGGAATCCTGCTCGGGCTGCCGCGTGCGGTGGCCGCCCAGCTGATCGTCCAGACCGCGGTCGGGTCGGCGAAGATGCTGGCCGAGTCCGGCGAGCACCCGGTGCTGCTGCGCGAGGCGGTGACCAGCCCGGGCGGCACCACGATCGCCGCGATCCGCACGCTGGAGGACCACGCCGTGCGCTCGGCGATGATCGCCGCGATCGAGGCAGCCCGGGACCGGTCCCGGGAGCTCGCCGGCGGGTGAGTCCTGGGTCACCCAAGGCAGGAGTCCGGCGGCGACGCGGCGAAACAGCAGGGCATGCGCCTGTCCCTGCGTCTGGTCGCCCCCACCGCCCTGCTCGCCATGGCGAGCGCCGCCGTGCCCGCCCTCGGCTCGGCGCCGTCGCTGCGGATCGACTTTCGCGGCGACTCGGTCGTGCGCGGTGACCTGGGCCGCGCGTCCGGGCCGGCCCGCGCCTGGGCGCTCGAGGCGCTCCGGGCGCACGCCGCCCGGCTCGGCGTCGACGCCGCGGCGTTCCGCCTGGAGCAGGTGCGCACCTCGCTGACCGGCACGCACGTCCGCGGCCGCCAGCAGGTCGGCGGCGTGCCGGTCAAGGGCAGCAGCGTTCTGGTCAGCGCGGTCGGCGGTCGCGTCGTCCAGGTCGACGCGATCCAGCTCCGCCTGCCCGGCGCCCCGGTCGCGCAGCCGGTGGGCGAGGTCGTGGCCCGGGCCGCGGCGCTGGACGCGCTGCGGGTGACCAGCCTGCTGGTCCCGACCGCGGTGGAGCGCGCCCTGGTCGCCCGCGACGGCCGCCTCGTCGACGTCTACCGCGTCTCGGTGGTCTCCCAGGTCCCGGCCCGTGCGGCCACCGTCGAGGTCGCCGCCGCGACCGGCCGGGTTCTCGCCGTTCTGGACGAGAGCGACAAGGTCGACGGCACCGCCACGGTCTTCGACCCCAATCCGGTGGTCACCGCCCGCAGCAGCGCGCTGCGCCAGCCCGCCGAGACCGGCCTGCCCGCCGACGCCGACCTGGACAGCCCCGAGCTCACCGCGCAGCTGCGCCGGCTGCCGCTGCGCTCGCTCGACCCCACGGCGCTGGCCTCCGGCCGGCTGTCCGGGCCGTACGTCAACGTGCTGGCCGAGGGTTACGCCGGCAAGGACGTCGCCGTGACCCGGGCCGACCCGCGGTTCGAGGGCGCGATGGCGTACGCCCACCTGGACCGCTTCCAGCGCTACCTGCAGTCGCTCGGCTTCCGCGGCCGGGCCGCGGTCAACGCGGAGCCGCAGGAGGTGGCCGCTGTGCCGGTCTACGGCTTCGACAACAGCTTCTACCAGCCGGGCAACGACCTGATGCTGCTCGGCAACGGCGGCGTGGACGACGGCGAGGACGCCGACGTGATCGTCCACGAGTACGGCCACGCCCTGCAGGACGCGCAGGTCCCCGGCTACGGCGAGACGGCTGACGGCGGCGCCATGGGGGAGGGCTTCGGCGACTTCGCCGCGGCCGCGTACTTCGCCCGCAGCGGCAGGGGCTTCCACGACGTCTGCATCGCCGACTGGGACGCCACCAGCTACGACGACGCCGCCATGCCGTGCCTGCGCCGGGTCGACAGCACCAAGCGCTATCCCCGGGACCTCGATCGCGACCGCGAGGTGCACGCTGACGGCGAGCTGTGGTCGGCGTTCCTGTGGCGGCTCCGGGCCAGCCTCGGCCGGACCGACGCGCAGCGCTCGGACAACAGCCTGCGGCTGGTCGTGGCCATGCACGAGTTCCTCACCCCGCAGGCCACCTTCGGCGACGCGGTGGCCGGCCTGCGCACCGCGGCCAGAGCGCTGGGCCGGCCGGAGTGGGCGCCGCTGGTCGACCGCGCGGCCCGCCGC
>JAOPWI010000161.1 GCA_025965755.1 Frankiales bacterium
CTCGGCGTGCTCGTGGTCCTGCTCGGCGTCGGCGTGGTCAGCGACCCCCGCGAGCGCGGGCCGGAGCCGCTGGACCAGCTGGCCGGGCCGGTGGCCGTTCCGCCCCGGCCCGCGCCGGCCCCCAAGCCGCTGGCGTCGGACGCCAAGGCGGCGGCGCCCCGCCCGACCGGCGCGGCGCTGCGGGTGCGCGTCACCAGCGGCAGCTCCTGGATCAGCGTGAGCAACGCCGGCGGAACGCTGTTCGAGGGCGTCCTGGCCCAGGGCCAGCCGCCGCGCGACTTCGCCGACCCCAAGCAGCTCAAGCTGGTCGTGGGCAACGCCGCGGCGGTCAACGTGATCTGCAGCGGCAAGGACCTGGGGGCCGCCGGCGGGGCCGGAAAGGTGCGCCGCTTCACGTGCAGCGCGAGCGGTCTGGTGCCCGCCTAGACTCTGCAGGTGGCTGCCCGTCGTACCGTCTCGCTCGTCACGCTCGGCTGCGCCCGCAACGAGGTGGACTCCGAGGAGCTGGCCGGCCGCCTCGAGGCCGCCGGCTGGGAGCTCGTCGACGAGGCGGACGGTGCCGACGTCGCCGTCGTGAACACCTGCGGCTTCGTCGAGTCGGCCAAGAAGGACTCGATCGACACGCTGCTCGCGGCCTCCGACAGCGGCGCCAAGGTCGTCGCGGTGGGCTGCCTGGCCGAGCGGTACGGCACGCAGCTCGCCGACCAGCTGCCCGAGGCCGACGCGGTGCTCGGCTTCGACTCCTACGCCGACCTGTCCACCCACCTGCAGTCGGTGCTCGACGGTGTGGCGGTGCCCAGCCACACCCCCGGCGACCGCCGCAAGCTGCTGCCGCTGTCGCCGGTGGCCCGCCAGGAGCCGGCCGCCTCGCTCGACGTCGGCATTCCCGGCCATGCCGGCGGGCCGACCGTGCTGCGCAAGCGGCTCGAGGGCGGGCCGGTCGCGCCGCTCAAGCTCGCCAGCGGCTGTGACCGCCGCTGCTCGTTCTGCGCCATCCCCAGCTTTCGCGGGGCCTTCGTCTCGCGCCGGCCGGCCGACGTCGTCGCCGAGGCCCGGTGGCTGGCCGAGCACGGCGTCAAGGAGCTGGTGCTGGTCAGCGAGAACTCCACCTCCTACGGCAAGGACCTCGGCGACCTGCGCCTGCTGGAGGCGCTGCTGCCCGCGCTCGCCGACCTGGACGGCATCGAGCGGGTCCGGCTGTCCTACCTGCAGCCGGCCGAGATGCGCCCGTCGCTGATCGAGGTGCTCAGCGGCACGCCCGGCGTCGTGCCGTACTTCGACATGAGCTTCCAGCACAGCTCGGCCACGGTGCTGCGGCGCATGCGCCGCTTCGGCGACACCGACCGCTTTCTCGACCTGCTGGCGCAGGTGCGCGCCGCGGCGCCCGAGGCCGGGGTGCGCAGCAACGTCATCGTCGGCTTTCCGGGCGAGACCGAGGCCGATGTGGCCGAGCTCGAGCGGTTCCTCATCGGCGCGCGGCTCGACGTCGTCGGCGTCTTCGGCTACTCCGACGAGGACGGCACCGAGGCCGAGTCGCTGCCCGACCACCTGGACCAGGAGGTGGTCGACGAGCGGGTCGCCCGCCTGCAGTCACTGGTCGAGGAGCTGACCAGCCAGCGGGCCGAGGAGCGCATCGGCACGACCGTCTCGGTGCTGGTCGAGAGCCCGGACGGCGAGGGCCGCGCGGCCCACCAGGCCCCGGAGGTCGACGGCACGACGCTCGTTGCCGGCGGGCGGGTCGGCGAGATCGTGCAGGCCGTCGTCGTCGACAGCGAGGGCGTCGACCTGGTGGCCACCCCCGTCCGGGTTCCCGCCCCGGCGTGACCGCTCCGGCCGCGCCCACCCTCAACGTCGCGAACGCCCTGACCGTGCTGCGGCTGGTTCTCGTCCCGGTCTTCGCCGGACTGCTGCTCGCCGACGAGGGCGACCTGCGCTGGGCCGCCGCCGGCGTGTTCCTGCTGGCGTCCTGGACGGACCGCCTGGACGGCCAGATCGCCCGCAGCCGCGGCCTGGTCACCTCCTTCGGCAAGCTCGCCGACCCGATCGCCGACAAGGCCCTCACCGGCGCGGCCCTGATCGGGCTGTCGGTGCTCGGCGAGCTCCCGTGGTGGGTGACCGCGGTCGTGCTCGTGCGCGAGGCCGGCATCACCGTGATGCGGTTCGTCGTCCTGCGCCACGGGGTCATGCCGGCCAGCCGCGGCGGCAAGTGGAAGACGGCGCTCCAGGGCCTGGCGATCATGCTGTACTGCCTGCCGCTGGAGGGCCTGGGCGCCGTGCGCGGGCTGGTCATGGCCGTCGCGGTGGTCGTCACCGTGGTGACCGGGGCCGACATCGTCGCCAGGGCGCTCGCGCTGCGGCGCAGCAGTGAGCGCGCCGCGCACCAGCGCGCCCGACGAGAGGTCCGCCGATGAGGGGTGCCGTGCTCGCCGTCGGCGACGAGCTGCTGCTGGGCGACATCGTCAACACCAACGCCGCCTGGCTGGGCGAGCAGCTGGCCGCCGTCGGCGTGCAGGTCGTGCACTCGGCGGCCGTCGGCGACGACGTGCCGCGGCTGGTCACCGCGCTGCGCCGGGCGCTGGAGGACGCGGACGTGGTGGTCCTGTCCGGCGGCCTGGGCCCGACCGTCGACGACCTCACCCGCGACGCGGTCGCGCTGGTCGCGGACGCGCCGCTGCAGCGCTCCGCCGCCCTGGAGGAGCACCTGCGCGGGCTGTTCGCGGCGTACGGCCTGCCGATGCCCGAGGCCAACCTGCGCCAGGCCGACGTGCCGCGCGGGGCGCGCGCCCTGGACAACCCGGCCGGAACCGCCCCGGGCCTGCGGGTCGAGGTGGGCGACCAGCTCGTCTTCGCCCTGCCCGGACCGCCGCACGAGCTGCGCGCCGTCGCGGCACCGGTGCTCGCGGAGCTGGCCGAGCTGTCCGGCGCCCGACTGTTCACCCGCACCGTCCACTGCGGCATGACCGGGGAGTCCCAGGTCGCCGAGCTCGTCGAGGCGGCCGTGTCCGTGCCCGAGGGCGTGGCGCTGGCCTACCTCGCCGGCGGGGGAGTCGTACGGGTGCGCTTCACCGGTGAGCAGGACGCGGTGCTGCGCCGGCTCGCCGACGCGGCCGCCGCAGCTCTCGGCGACGCGGTGTGGGGGCGGGACGCGGACACTCTGGCCGGCGTGGTCCACGGCCTGCTCGGCCGGGCCGGGGCGACCGTCGCGGTGGCCGAGTCGCTGACCGGCGGCCTGCTCGGCGCGGCGCTGACCGAGCTGCCCGGCTCGTCCGCGGGTTTTCGCGGCGGCGTGGTCGCCTACGCCACCGAGCTCAAGGAGTCGCTGGCCGGCGTCCCGGCCACGGTGCTGGCCGAGCACGGGGCGGTCTCGCCCGAGACGGCGGCGGCACTGGCCTGCGGCGTCCGCGAGCGGCTCGGTGCGACGTACGGCGTGGCGCTCACCGGCGTGGCGGGACCCGACGAGCAGGAAGGCCGGCCGGTCGGCACGGTGCACGCGGCGGTCGCCGGGCCGGACGGGCTCCTGGAGGTGCGCAGCGGCCGGCTGCCCGGCGACCGGGAGCGGGTGCGGCTGCTGGCCGTGGCCCGGGGTCTGGACCTGCTGCGCCGGGTGCTGCAGGCGGAGTAGGGACGGCGCGCTGCGCGTTGCGCTAGGAGCGGACGTCGGTGTGGTGCCGGGTCCGACGGGTGGCGGACCGGCTCCAGGCGGGTACGGTGGCGCGCACGACAGGCAGGAGATCGGGAGGTGCTCGAGGTGGCCGTGCTGCGCACGCTGCTCGGCGACGCCCTGCGCGAGACGCGGCTGCGCCAGGAGCGCACCCTGCGCGAGGTCTCCGCGTCGGCCCGGGTCAGCCTGGGCTACCTGTCCGAGGTCGAGCGCGGGCAGAAGGAGGCGTCCTCCGAGCTGCTCGCCAGCATCTGCCGGGCCCTCGGGGTCCGGCTCTCCGACGTGCTGCGGGAGGTCAGCGACACGCTGGCCGTCATCGAGCCGGAGCCCGTTCCGGTGCCGGACCGCGTGACCGTCGCCCTGCCGCCGCCGGTGTCGTCGCAGCGCGACGTCGTCGCTGCTGCCTGAGCCCGCTCCAGGGGCTCCCGGCCCGCGCGGCCACCCGGTCGGGCCTGCTCCGCAGCGGCCGGCCGGGCGATCTCGCGGGTCGTCTGACCGGCCACGAGAGACGCCCCCACTCCTGCGTCTTGGGGTCGCAGGAGGGAGGGCGTCGACGGACAGGATGCCACACAAGACTACGAAGAGCGACCCTTCGGTCGCAACGCGTTGCCACTTTTGTCGGGGTCGCGCGGAGCGGGACGGGGGTAGGGGAGGTGCGTATCGTGAGGCCCAGGCGGCCGTCGGTCGCAGATCCAGGAGGGCGTGAGGTCTTGAACCCGTTCGTCAAGGGCTGGAGGTACCTCATGGCCGCGTTCGGCGCGAAGATCGATGAGCGTGCCGACCCCAAGGTGCAGATCCAGCAGGCCATCGAGGAGGCGCAGCGCCAGCACCAGGCGCTGACGCAGCAGGCGGCTGCGGTCATCGGCAACCAGCGCCAGCTCGAGATGAAGCTGGCCCGCCAGATGACCGAGGTGGAGAAGCTCCAGTCCTCCGCCCGGCAGGCGCTCGTCATCGCCGACCAGAAGCGGGCCGCCGGCGACGAGGCCGAGGCGGTCAGGTACGAGCAGACGGCTCAGGCCTTCGCCACCCAGCTGGTGTCGGCCGAGCAGGGCATGGAGGACCTCAAGACGCTGCACGACCAGGCGCTGCAGGCCGCCGAGCAGGCCAAGAAGGCCGTCGAGAACAACGCGATGATGGTGCAGAGCAAGCTGGCCGAGCGCACCCAGCTGCTCAGCCAGCTCGAGCAGGCCAAGATGCAGGAGCAGGTGTCCGCGAGCCTGTCGTCGATGTCGGAGCTCACCGCGTCGGGCAACACCCCGTCGCTGGCGGACGTGCGCGACAAGATCGAGCAGCGCTACGCCCGCGCCCTCGGCTCGGCCGAGCTCGCGTCCAACAGCGTCGAGGGCCGCATGCTCGACGTGCAGAAGTCCACGCTCGACATGGCCGGCGCCTCGCGCCTGGACCAGATCCGCGCCAGCCTGGGCGGCAACCAGCTCGGCACCGCTCCGGTGACCCCGTCGCTGGACAAGGGCGCCACCTCGGGCGAGAGCACGCCCCAGGGCACGACCGGCACGTAGGTAGCGGTACGCCGTGGCCAAGAGCCTGCCGACGACGAGCAAGGCGCTGGCCAAGCGCCTCGAGCGCGAGGCCCTGATCTCGGCCCAGCTCGCCGACCAGGAGCAGCGCCGGCACGCCAAGGCGCTGGCCCGGCGCGAGCACGCGCTGCGCCGGGCCCGCCGC
>JAOPWI010000170.1 GCA_025965755.1 Frankiales bacterium
CGGGCTGCCCGGCGCGCCGGCGGAAGCGCCGCCCGGGGGCCGCCACGGAGCCGGGCACGCCGCCCACAACGGCGAACGGCCCCGCTCCGGTGGGGAGCGGGGCCGTTCGGACGGTGTGCGGGACTACTCGGGCTGGCTGCCCCGGCCGCTCTTCTCGAACTGCGGGAGCGTGGCCTCGGGCCGCGGAGCCGCGGTGTCCTGGTTGCGCTTGCTCTCGCGGAAGAAGCCACCGGCACCCTTGGCCGCCGTGACGAGGTGCTTGTCGCCGTGGCCGGGGCCGGTCGGGTGGCCGGGCTGACCGTGGGCGGTCGGGCCGTCCAGCATGGGCCGGTCGGACTCGACCCCGGTGAGCATGATCTGGTGCGGCACCGGGAGCGGGACGGTCTCCTCGATGTACTCACCCGACGGCAGCCGGCGGATGGTCCCGGACTCGATGCCGTGGTGGACCAGCTCGTCGTCGCTGCGCTGCAGCGCCAGGCACCAGCGCTTGGTGATCCAGTAGGCGAGGGGCGGCAGAACGAACAGGCCGAGGCGCCCCGCGTACGTCGTGTGGTTGACGCTGATGCGGAACACGTGCGCCAGGACGTCGTTGCCGCCCGAGAGCAGCAGCACCAGGTAGAAGGTCAGCGCCATCGCGCCGAAGGCGGTGCGGACCGGGACGTCGCGCGGGCGGTCCAGCAGGTTGTGGTACGCCCGGTCGCCGGTGAAGCGCTGCTCGAGCCAGGGGTACAGCGCGAGCAGGGTGAAGATGATGCCAGGCATGATCACGGCCGGCACGAGGATGTTCAGCGGGATCGTGTGGCCGAGCTCGCGGATCTCCCAGTTGGGCATGAGCCGCGAGGAGCCGTCCAGCCAGCCGACGTACCAGTCCGGCTGCGAGCCGGCGGTGACCTGCGAGGGGTCGTACGGGCCGTAGTTCCACACCGGGTTGATCTGCGCCAGACCACCCAGGCCGGCCAGGACGCCGAAGACCAGGAAGAAGAAGCCACCCGCCTTGGCGGCGTAGGCCGGGAACAGCCGGCTGCCGATGACGTTGTCCTCGGTCCGCCCGGGACCGGCGAACTGGGTGTGCTTCTGGTACCAGATCATCATCATGTGGAAGGTGATGAGGCCCAGAATGATCGCGGGCACCAGCAGGATGTGGATGGCGTACAGGCGCTCGATGATCGCGTCGCCGGGGTACTCGCCGCCGAAGACGAGGAACGCCACCCAGGTGCCGGCGATCGGGATCGACAGCATGATCGAGTAGGCGATCCGCAGGCCCGTGCCGGAGAGCAGGTCATCCGGCAGGGAGTAGCCGGCGAAGCCCTCGACGATGCCCAGCACCAGCAGGCCGACGCCGATGACCCAGTTGAGCTCGCGCGGCTTGCGGAAGGCGCCGGTGAAGAAGACGCGCATCAGGTGCACGACGATCGACGCCATGAACAGCAGCGCCGCCCAGTGGTGGATCTGCCGCATGAGCAGGCCGCCGCGGACGTCGAAGGAGATGTCCAGCGTCGAGGCGTAGGCCTGCGACATCGTGATGCCCTTGAGCGGGATGTAGCTGCCCTGATAGACGACCTCACGCGTGGTGGCGTCGTAGAAGAAGGTCAGGTACGTGCCGGTGAGCAGCAGGATGATGAACGAGTAGAGCGCGATCTCGCCCAGCATGAACGACCAGTGGTCCGGAAAGACCTTGTTCAGGCTCCGGCGCACGAAGTTCGAGGAGCCGAGCCGGTCGTCGACCCACTCCGCGGTGCCCGCGGCTGCCTTGCCACCGAGAGTCTGAGGGGGAAGGGGCTGGCTCATGGCTTGCGCTCCCAGTACGAGGGGCCGACGGGCTCGTTGAAGTCGCCCTGTGCGATGAAATATCCGTCCTGGTCCACGCTGATCGCCAGTTGAGGCAGCGGGCGGGAGGCCGGCCCGAACTTCACCAGCGCGCCCTCCGCGGCGTCGAACGTCGACTGGTGGCAGGGGCAGAGCAGGTTGTGCGTCTGCTGCTCGTAGAGCTTGACCGGGCAGCCCAGGTGGGTGCAGACGCTGGAGTAGACGATGTGGCCGTCCACGGCCCAGTCGTCGCGACCGGGCAGCGGCGTGAGCACCTCGGGGCGCATGCGGATGAGCAGGGCCGGCGAGTCGGCGATCTTGGTGCCCCGCGGGACGTCCGGGAAGACGCTCTCGACGGCGCCGATCTGCAGGTCGCCCATCTTGACCGGGGTGCCGTTCTGGCGGATCAGCCGGACACCCTTCTTCCACGCCGTCTTCTCCAGGGCGCGCTCCTTGTGGGCGTACGGGCCCAGCGTGAACAGCAGCGGAACCGGCAGCGCGGCGAGCGAGCCGGCGCCGAGCAGCAGCGAGTTGCGCAGCAGCTTGCGGCGGGGCAGGCCGGAGTCCTGGAAGCCCTGCTGGATGGCCGCGACGGTGGCGGTGCGCTCGTCGGCGGGGGAGCCGAACGGGTGGCGCTCCTGGACCGCCTCCTCGTCGACCATGAGCTCCTTGGCCCAGACGACGGCGCCGGCACCGATGCCGAACAGCGCGATCATCATGGTCAAGCCGAGCAGGGGCGTGTAGTAGGGGTTGCCCTCCTCCACGCCGAAGGTGAACGGCCAGAACCAGAAGACCCCGAAGAAGCCGACCACGCCGAGCACGGAGAGCAGGAACAGCGAGGCGACCTTGCGCTCCGAGCGCCTGGCCTGCGCCGGGTCGAGGGGCTCGTTGCCGCGGGGCTGGTCCAGCTCGGCCGGCTCCGGGGCGTGGTGCTCGCTGTGCTGGCCCTCGTCGCGCCCGCTGTCGCGCAGCTGCTGACGGCTGTCGGTGTTCTGGAAGTCCGCGCCGGTCAGCTCCGAGCCGCGGGTGTCGCCACCCGAGGACTGGGGGCCGGGGGAGCGCAGCCGGTCGCGGATCGAGCCGGCGGCCTCGGCAGAGGTCTGGCCGCCGCGGGGCTCGCTGGTGGGCTGCTGCCCACCGGTGTCGCCGGTGCCGGGGGTGAGAGGGGTGCTCATGCGCGGTTGCCGATCCAGAGGGTGAGGACGACGAGGCTGCCGATGCCGACGAGGAAGACGACCAGGCCCTCGGGGACCGGGCCGAAGCGACCCAGGTCGTTGCCGCCGGGCTGCGCGGCCGTCATGAGGTAGCGCACGTAGCGGGTGATGGCCTTCTTCTCCTCGACGGAGAGCTGGTTGTCACCGAAGCGGGGCATCGACTCGGGCCCGTGCTGCATCGCGGTGTAGATGACCCGGGCGCTGGCCGGCTTCAGGCTCGGCGCGTACTTGCCGTAGGTCAGCGCACCACCGGCGCCACCGGCGTTGTGGCAGCTGGCGCAGTTGGTGCGGAACATCTCGCCGCCCTCCTGCAGGTCGCCGTCGGTCAGCGAGCCGGTGGGCAGCACCGGGCCGCCGCCGTTGCGCTGGATGTACGCGGCGAGGGCGTCGATCTCCGGGGTCGTGTACCGGACCTTCTTGCGCGGCGCCTGCACCGTGCCGAAGGCCAGCGGCATGCGGCCGCTCTCGACCTGGAAGACGACGGCGGACGCGCCGACGCCGACCAGGCTCGGCCCGCCGGCACCGCCCTCGAGGTCGAGGCCGTGGCAGGTGGAGCAGCCCTGCAGGTACAGCCGCCGGCCGTCCTCGACGGACAGCGACTGCGGCGCCTGCTCGGTAGCTGCGCTCTTCGGCGCGCCGAACGCGGTGTACAGCCCGCCCACCATGGTGAGGGCGAGCAGCAGGACCGCGTAGTTCGACAGCCGGCTCGTACGGGAGGTGCTCACGGTCTGCTCTCTCACTTGATGATGTAGATCGTGGCGAACAGCCCGATCCACACCACGTCGACGAAGTGCCAGTAGTAGGACACGACGATGGCGCTGGTCGCCTTCTCAGGCGTGAAACGGCCGACCCTCGAGCGCATCAGCACGATGACAAAGGCCACGAGGCCACCTGTCACGTGCATGCCGTGGAAGCCGGTCGTCAGGTAGAAGACGGAGCCGTACGGGCTCGAGGACAGGGTCAGGCCCGCGTGGACCAGCTCCATGTACTCGTAGACCTGGCCGAGGACGAAGACGGTGCCCATGAGCAGCGTCAGCGAGAACCAACGGCGCAGCCCGTAGACGTCGCCCCGCTCGGCGGCGAACACACCCATCTGACAGGTAAACGACGACGCCACCAGGATGACGGTGTTGGTGGTGGAGAACGGGACGTTGAGCTCCCCAGCGAACTCCCCCCACACCTCCCCTCCGGTGACGGAACGGATGGTGAAGTACATCGCGAACAGTGCCGCGAAGAACATCAACTCGGACGAGAGCCAGACGATGGTCCCGACCGCGACCATGTTCGGTCGCGTCAGGGAGCCGTGCGCCGGCACCTTCTCCAGCACGGAAGCAGTGGCCACCCGGGCATTCTGGCAGGCCGGAACGGCTCCCTCCACGCGGGGTGGCCCGACAGGCCGGGCGCGTGTCGCCGGCCTAGTCTGAACCGGTGCTGACACCGCTGGCCCACGCGGACGGGCTCCCCGAGTTCGGGCCGCTGTCCGTGCTGACGCAGACGCGGCTCGAGCCGTTCCCGGTGGCGCTGGTGCTGCTCGTCGGCGGCCTCTACCTGTTCGGGGTGTCGCGGCTGCGGGCGCGGGGCGACGCCTGGCCCGTCGGGCGCACGGTGGCGTTCGTCGGTCTGGGCCTGGGCACGGTGGCTCTCGCGACGATGTCCGGCCTCGCGGCCTACGACGAGTCGCTGTTCGGCGCGCACATGGTCCAGCACATGCTGCTGACGATGGTCGCGTCGGTGTTCCTCGCCCTCGGCGCACCGGTGACGCTGGCCCTGCGCACGCTGCCCGGGCGGCCGCGGCGCGCGCTGCTGGCGCTGCTGCACAGCCGGCTGGTGGCGCTCGTCACCTTCCCGCTGTTCCCGTGGCTGCTGTTCGTGGCCAGCCCGTTCGCCCTCTACTTCACCGGCTGGTACGAGGCGACGCTGGACAGCCGGCTGCTGCACGAGCTGCTGCACGTGCACTTCCTGGCCGTCGGCGCGCTGTTCTTCTGGCCGCTGCTGGGCCTCGACCCGGTGCCCGGCCGGGTCGGCCACCCGATGCGGATGCTGCTGGCCGCCTCGACGCTGCCCTTTCACGCCTTTCTGGGCGTCGCCGTCATGAGCGTGGAGCCGGACGGGCGCGGCCTGATCGCGCCGGACCACTATCTCGGGATGCACACGCTGGCCGAGGCGGTGTTCCAGCAGCAGCTCGGCGGCGGGCTGCTGTGGGCGTCCGGCGACATCGTCGGGCTGCTGTTCGTCTTCACCATGCTGTTCCAGTGGATGCGGGCCAGCGAGCGGGAGGCCGTCCGGGAGGATCGGCGCCTGGACCGCCTCGACGCGCCCGCCGGGGTCTGAGTGCGGCTGCTCGACCGCCTCCGGCGACGGGTGGGACCCGCGCCGCTGCCCGCCTACGCCGACGACGGCTCACTGACGCTGCTCGTCTGCGCGCCCGACCCGGCCCGGGCCGACAGCGCGGTCGTGGCGGAGGCGGCCGGGCGGGGCGTCGACCTGTCCGCGCCGGTGCTGGTGCGGCACCACCTGGTCGGGCTGCCCGACCGGGCCGCCGTCGACCGGGCGGCCGAGCTGCTCGCGCAGGACGGCTACGCGCTGACCGTGCTCGGCGGGCCCCCGTACGCCGTGCGCGCCTGGCGCACCCAGCTGCTGACCGGACTGGGCGCCGCCCAGGAACGCTCCCGGATGGCCGGGCTCGCCCAGCGGCTCGGCGGCGACGTCGCCGGGTGGGACGCGCTCGGTCCGGCCGCCTCGGTAGTCTCCGGCCCATGAGCGACCCGCACGCCTCGCACGACGCGCCGCCGCCCCGTACCCACACCGTGGTCGTCTACAGCAACGACGCGGCGGTGCGCGCCGCCGTGCGGTCGGCCGTCGGCCGCCGCCCGGCGCCGGACCTGGGCCGGGTGGAGTGGTTCGAGTGCGCGACCGGTCCTGAGGTCGTGGCCCGCACCGACCGGGGAGGTGTCGACCTCGCGATCCTGGACGGCGAGGCCTGGCCGACCGGCGGCATGGGCCTGGCCAAGGCCATGAAGGACGAGCTCACCGACTGCCCGCCGACGCTGGTCCTCATCGCCCGGCGCGACGACGCCTGGCTGGCGACGTGGTCGCTGGCGGACGCCGTCGTGAGCCACCCCATCGACGCGCCGGAGATCGCCGCGCGGGCGGCGGAGCTGCTGCGCCGCCGGGACGCGGCGCTGCCGGTCCGCCGCGCCGTCGGCTAGTGCCGCTGACCTGGCCGTCCCTGCTCGGACGGCTTCTTGCGGGCGAGCACCTCGCACAGGCCGACACGGCCTGGGCCATGCGCGAGATCATGGCCGGCGAGGCCAGTCCGGTGCAGCTGGCCGGGTTCCTCATCGGGCTGCGGGCCAAGGGGGAGACGGCCGAGGAGGTCGCCGGGCTGGTCGAGGTCATGCTCGACGAGGCGGTCCCGGTGTCGGTGCCCGGGCGTGCGGTGGACACCTGCGGCACCGGCGGTGACCGGGCCAACACCGTCAACATCTCCACCATGGCCGCGCTGGTGGTCGCCGGCGCCGGCGTGCCGGTCGTCAAGCACGGCAACCGGGCCGCGTCGTCGGCGTGCGGCTCGGCCGACCTGCTCGAGGAGCTGGGCGTCGTCGTCGACCTGCCGGCCGCCGCGGTCGGCCCGTGCGTGCAGCGGGCGGGCATCGCGTTCTGCTTCGCCCCGGTCTTTCACCCCGGCATGCGGCACGCCGGCCTCACCCGGCGCGAGCTCGGCGTGCCGACGGTCTTCAACGTGCTGGGGCCGCTCAGCAACCCGGCCCGCCCGGCCGCGCAGGCCGTCGGGGTGTCCGACGCCCGGCTCGCCCCCGTCATGGCCGGGGTGCTGGCCCGGCGGGGCGCGGACGCGCTGGTCTTCCGCGGCGACGACGGGCTCGACGAGCTCACGACGACCGGTCCCTCGACCGTCTGGGTGGTCGCCGCAGGCGAGGTGGCGCAGGAGTCCTTCGACCCCCGGTCGGTGGGCATCGGCCGCTCGACGGTGGAGCAGCTGCGGGGAGCGGACGCGGCGTACAACGCCGGCGTCGCCCGGGCCCTGCTCGCCGGCGAGCGCGGGCCGGTGCGCGACGCCGTGCTGCTCAACGCGGCGGCGGCGCTGGCGGCGCACGCCGCCTCGCCCGGCCCGCTGGTCGAGCGGCTGACCGACGGCCTGCAGCGCGCCGACGAGGCACTGGCCTCCGGTGCCGCCGAGGCGGCGCTGGCCCGCTGGGTCGAGGTCTCGCGCGCGCTGCGCTCCTGAACAGCCGCGGGCTGCAGCGCCCGCGCTGGGCGGCTAGTTCTCGAGCCCGAGGGCGAACGCCGACTCCAGGTCATGCTGGCTGTACGCCTGAAAGGCGATCAGTGTCTGCGTCGCCTGCACGCCGTCGACCTTGTTGAGCCGGCCGGCGATCGTGTCGTGCAGGTCCTCGTGGCGGCGGACCCGGACCATCGCGACCAGGTCGACGTCGCCCGCGACCGAGTAGACCTCGCTGACGTTGTCCAGGTCGGCGATGGCCTGGGCCACCTCCGGGATCCGGTCGACGGCGGCATTGATCATGACGATGGCGGTGATCATGAGCCGAGCCTAGACCGGCGGTCGCAGCGGGACAGGCGCGAGTCCACGGTCAGCTCTCGGCGCGGGCCGGCCGGGCGACCGGGCGCAGACCCCGCCGGTCCTCGAAGGGCTGCGCGGCGGTGCGTGCGATCTCGGCGGCGGCGAGCCAGCCGCGGTGGCGACCGGCGCCGTGGACCGGGCTGGCCCAGGTGCCCTCCAGCCGGACCAGGCGGGTTCCGGGCTTTTCCAACCAGCGCAGCACGCACTCGACCTCCTCGGCGGTGGCCGCCGGCAGCGGCCCGGGACCGGGCAGAACGGTCTCCGCGGTGGCGATCACAGCGTCGAGGAAGGGCCCGGGAGTGCGGCCCCGGGCCAGCACACCCGAGGCGACCAGGCGGCCGCGGCGGACGACGGCGACCTCCCAGCCCAGGTCGTCGGTCGGCCGGGCGGCGACCAGCTCGGGCACGGACGTGAGCGCGCTGAGGCGTTGCAGCGTGGCGGCCGCCCGGACGAAGGCGCCCAGGCGGTCCCGC
Source organism: Frankiales bacterium (assembly GCA_025965755.1). Lineage (GTDB taxonomy): Bacteria > Actinomycetota > Actinomycetes > Mycobacteriales > SCTD01 > RYN-170. Next base: position 8,094 of record JAOPWI010000170.1, read on the forward strand.
TGCGCCGCGGCGTCCTCGAAGCGCTCGGAGCGGGCCAGGGCGCCGATCCGGGAGTCGAGCGCGTCGACGACCACCGCCGGGCTGGCCGAGATCGCCGTCCGGAAGGCGTCCGCGTGGGCGGCGTAGTCCTGCACCGACTGCACGCCCAGGCAGGGCGCGCCGCACCGTCCCATCTCGTACAGGACGCAGGCGCTGCTGGTGGTCCGCACGCTGAGCCGCTTGGTGCACTGGCGCAGCGGAAGCGCCTCGTGGGCGGCGGCCATGGCCAGCTCGGCGGTGCGGGCGCTGCCGAACGGGCCGAGGTAGGCGGCGCCGTCGTCCAGCACCTTGCGCACGAGCGACAGCCGCGGAAAGGGCTCGACCGTGAGCTTCACCCAGCACGCGCGCTCGGGGAACTTCGACCGGCGGTTGTACTTCGGGCGGTGCTCGGCGATCAGGCGCAGCTCGCGGACCTCGGCCTCCAGCGGCGTCGCACAGACGACCGGGTCGACCCGGTCGGCGCAGGCGACCATCTCGGCCATCCGGCTGCGCATCTCCGAGGCGGTGAAGTACTGCCGGACGCGGGTGCGCAGGTCGGTGCTCTTGCCGACGTAGAGGACCCGGTCCTGGGCGTCGCGGAACAGGTAGACGCCCGGCGCGCTCGGCAGCGCGTCGGCCAGGTGGCGCTTGCGCCGCTGCTGCGGGCTGACCTGGGTGGAGAAGCTGCGCAGCTCATCCAGGCTGTGCACGCCGAGCCCGCCCAGCCGGCCCATCAGCCCGTGGAGCACCTCGACCGTCGCCTGCGCGTCGGCGAGCGCCCGGTGACAGGGCTGGACCTCGCTGCGGAACAGCCGCGCCAGCGTGGACAGCTTGCAGTTGGGCGCCTCGTCGCGGGTCAGCACGCGGCGGGCCAGCCGGGCCGTGTCCAGGCTGTCGAACCCGGGCCAGGGGATCTGCAGCCGGGCGCAGCCGGCCTTGAGGAAGCCCAGATCGAACGGCGCGTTGTGGGCGACGAGCACCGCCCCGCGGCTGAACTCGAGGAACGCCGGCAGCGCCGACTCGAGCCCCGGCGCGTCGGCGACCATGGCGTCGGTGATGCCGGTCAGGACCGCGATGAAGGCGGGGATCGCCCGGACCGGGTTGACCAGGGTCTGGAACTCGCCGAGCACCTCCCCGCCGCGCACCTTCACCGCACCGATCTCGGTGATCTCGCAGCTGGCCGGGGCGGCCCCGGTGGTCTCCAGGTCGACCACGACGAAGGTGATCTCCCGCAGCGGGGTGCCCAGCTCGTCGAAGCTCGTCTGGACGGGCAGCGACGACGGGACGGGCGGGGCGGCGAGGGGCACGCGGCGCACGCTAGGACCGGCCTCCGACAGGATCCGGTCGCCGCGCCGAGGCGGCCGGGACGCCGTCCCGACTGGCCGTCGCGGGCGCAGGGGCCCGCCTGAGCTGGCTCGGACACGGGCGGGCCGGCGCCTGCCCACGACCTCCCGCCGGGTCGCCAGGGCCGGCACGTCGCCCGGCTCACCGCACTACCGTCGGGAGATGGACGAGCCGCGCGACCAGCCGCCCGTCCTGCCCGGGCCGGTCCGCGACCGCCTCCTCGCGCTGGCCAGCGCCCGCCTCGGCGGTCTGCCTGCCGGGGAGGTCCCGCCGGCGCTGCGGGCCGTCGCCCGGTTCACGCCGGCCAAGCGGGCCCGCCTCGGC
>JAOPWI010000187.1 GCA_025965755.1 Frankiales bacterium
GGGCCGCTCGTCGTCGGGATTCCGGCGGCCGCGGTGGCCGCCCGGCTCGCCGTCCGGCGCCGCCCGCCCAGGTCACTCGCCGGCCCGGCCCTCTACCGTCTGGCGCTGGCCACCGTGGTCGTCGTACGGAAGCAGGAAAGGGGACGCGGGTGAGCCTGGGCATCGTCGACGCCGTCGTGCTGGGCGTCGTGGAGGGGCTGACGGAGTTCCTGCCGGTCAGCAGTACCGGGCACCTGACCATCGCCGAGCAGCTGCTGGGGCTGCAGGTGGACGATCCCGCCGTCACCGCCTTCACCGCGGTCATCCAGAGCGGCGCGATCGTCGCGGTGCTCGTCTACTTCGCCCGCGACTGGGTCCGGCTGATCAGCGACTTCTTCGGGGGCCTGCGCAGCGCCGAGCGGCGGGCCACTCCCGGCTTCCGCCTGGCGCTGGGCGTCATCGTCGGGTCCATCCCCATCGGGGTCATCGGGCTGGCGGCCCGCGACATCATCAAGGGCCCGGTGCTGCGGTCGCTCGTCACGGTCGGCATCGCGCTCATCGCGTGGAGCGCGGTCATGTACCTCGCCGAGAAGCGGGCCACCCAGGCGCGTGGCGAGGACACGGTCACCGTCCGCGACACGCTGCTCATCGGCCTGGCGCAGTGCGTCGCGCTGGTTCCCGGCGTCTCCCGGTCGGGCGCCACCATCTCGGCCGGCCTGCTGCTCGGCCTGGACCGCGTGACGGCCACCCGGCTGTCGTTCTTCCTGTCCGTCCCGGCGCTGACCGCGGCCGGCCTGCTCGAGCTGCCCAGCGCGCTCGGCGAGGGCGTCGGCGCAGGTCCGGTCGTCGTCGGCAGCCTGGTGTCCTTCGTCGTGGCGTACGCCTCGGTCGCGTTCCTGCTGCGCTTCGTGGCCAGCAACACCATCGTGGCGTTCGTCCCGTACCGGGTGGTGCTCGGCATCGCGGTGCTGGTCGGCGTGGCGCTCACGTAGCGTCCGCGGCGTGACCACCCTCGTCCTCGTCCGGCACGGCCTGACCCACATGACCGGGCCGGTGCTGGCCGGCTGGACGCCAGGGCTGCACCTGGACGAGCGCGGCCAGAAGCAGGCGGCCGCGGTGGCCGAGCGCCTGCGCGACGTGCCGTTCGCCGCGATCGTCTCCAGCCCGCTGGACCGCTGCCTCGACACGGCCGGCGCGATCCTGCAGGGCCGCGACCTCGAGCTGCAGGTCGAGGACCGGCTGGGGGAGTGCCGCTACGGCGACTGGACCGGCCGGCCGATCAAGGAGCTGGTCAAGGACCCGCTGTGGAAGGTCGTGCAGTCCCACCCGTCGGCGGTGACCTTCCCCGGGCCCGAGGGCGAGCCGCTCCGGGAGACGCAGAACCGCGCGGTCGCCGCGGTCCGCGAGTGGAACGGCCGGGTCGGTCCGGACGCGACCTGGCTGGCCTGCTCGCACGGCGACGTCATCAAGGCGATCGTGGCGGACGCCCTGGGCCTGCACCTGGACCAGTTCCAGCGCATCACGGCCGACCCGTGCTCGGTCACGGTGATCCGCTACACCGAGCTGCGGCCGTTCGTCGTGCGCATGAACGACACCGGCGGGGACGTGGCGGCGCTGTTGCCCCCGAAGAAGAAGCCGCGCCGCAGGGCCGGCTCGGGCGCCTCCTCCGACGCAGCGGTCGGCGGGGGGAGCGGGACCGCATAGGGTCCAGGACGTGCCACGACAGGTCTTCTCCTACGACAACCCCGGGCGGTTCGTCGCCGGGACCGTCGGCCAGCCCGGCGACCGCACGTTCTACCTGCAGGCGAGCGGCGGCGGTCGGACGACGTCGGTCTCGCTGGAGAAGGTGCAGGTCCAGGTGCTCGCCGAGCGGCTCGAGGAGCTGCTGGACACCGCCCGCCGCACCGCCGGAGCCGAGGTTCCGGTGACGGTGTCCCGCGCGCTGGAGGACACCGGTCCGCTGGATGCCCCCGTCGAGGAGGAGTTCCGGGTCGGCGCGATGGGTCTGGCCTGGGACGCCGAGGCCTCGCGCGTCGTCATCGAGGCGCTGGCCCAGCCGGAGGACGAGGCGCAGGCCGAGGTCGAGCCGCTCAGCGACGTCGAGGAGGGCCCGGCCGTGCTGCGGGTGGTCCTCACCGCCGAGATGGCCCAGGCGTTCGTGCGCCGGGCCCAGCGGGTGGTCGCCGCCGGACGCCCGCCCTGCCCCCTCTGCGGGCTGCCCCTGGACCCCGAGGGCCACATCTGCCCGCGACAAAACGGGCATCGACGTTGAACCCGTAGCCCGTTCGGGTGGTCTGGCGTTTGCCGCCGGTCTTGAGGGCCTATCTTGACCGCATGACTCGCGGAACGCCTGAGACGACCACCTCGGCTGGGCGCACGTCCGTGGCGATGAGCCGTCGCCACGTGCTGCGCGGCGCCGCGGCAGCAGGTGCGCTCGTCTACGTCGTGCCGGCCGTTCAGGTCATCGGGGTGGGCGCCGCCTCCGCCGCGACCCCGAGCGGGGCGCCGCCCACCCAGCCCCCGACGCAGCCGCCGGGCCAGTCGCCGACGCCGACCAGCAGCCAGAGCAGCACCCCGGGACAGACGAGCCCCTCGCCGTCGCCGACCACGCCGACCCCGACGCCCAGCCAGTCGACCGGCGGAGGCGGGGGCGCGACCAGCCCGTCGCCGTCGATCTCCCACACGCCGTTCGACAGCCCGGCCCCGGTGCCCAGCCAGACCGGTGGCCCTGGCCTGATCTCCCCGAGCGCCTCCGCGACGACGCCGGCCAGCCCGCTGCCCAGCCGCCTCCCGGTTCCCGGCCAGACGCTCGTCCCCGGTGGCACGGCGCCGAGCCCGCTCGCGGGCGTCACCGGCGGTCCGGCTGCGGGCCAGCTGGCCCGCACCGGCTCGGACACCGTGATGATCGCCGCCGCCGCCGGCGCGGCCGTCGTCGCCGGTGTCGGCATGGTGGCCGCCAGCCGGCGCACTCCCGCCGTCGCGACCCCGGCACCGTCCGCCGACGCGCCGGACCAGACTCCCGAGGTCTAGGCCAGCAGCTCCGCGACGAGCGCTGCGGCCGGCCCCGGCCGGTCGTAGCGCAGCGTCCAGCAGGCCGCCTCACCCATCGCCGCACCAGCCAGGGCCAGCGCCCGGGCGGGTGCGGCGTAGTGGTTGAAGGCGTTCCTCAGCAGCGCCGCCGCGCCGTCGGCCCGGGCCGCCGGCTCGAGCGTCGCCGGGCCGCCACCGCGCTCCA
>JAOPWI010000190.1 GCA_025965755.1 Frankiales bacterium
CGGCCGCTCGGCGACGTACGCCCTGGAGCGCAGCTCGGGCGCCGCCAGGTCTACCGCGAGCGCCAACTCCATCAGCGCCAGGTCGCGCACCTGCGGCACCGCTCCCAGCGGCAGCACGAGCGCCGACGCCGTCAGGCCGGCCAGCACCCGGGCCGGCCAGCGGGCGGCAGTCGACGGCACGGGGTCCTCCAGCTCAGCGGCCTGCCGGGCGCGGCGGGCGTTCCCCCTGTCGTCGACCCGATCCGCCTGCCGGCGTCCACCCGGTCGGGTGAGTGCGGCGCGGCCCGGGCGGTGCCGGCCGGCTGCCTGTTAGGCGGCGGAACCCTCGTCGGTGGCGACGTCCTGCAGCGGCGGGCCGGCGCTCACGGTGACCGCCGGGGCGGCCGCAGGCGCGGGCGTGAAGATCTCCTGCACCTTGCCCAGCGCGCCGGCCACGTCGGTGGGCACGAACCACACCTTGTTGGCCGACCCCTCCGCGAGCCGGGGCAGCAGCAGCTGGCGCTGGTAGGCCAGCACCGTCTCGTCGATGCCGGCCGCCTTGATGGCGGCGACGACGGTGCTGATCGCCTGCGCCTCGCCCTGGGCGCGCAGCAGCGCGGCCTCCCGCTCGCCCTCCGCGGCCAGGATGGTCGACGCCTTGTCCGCCTCGGCGCGCAGGACGGCTGCCTGCTTCTCGCCCTGCGCCGACAGCACCGCCGACTGCTGCTGACCCTCGGCGGTGAGGATGGCGGCGCGCTTGCCGCGGTCGGCCCGCATGGCCTGCTCCATGGCGTCCCGGATGGTGGCCGGCGGCTCGATGCCGCGGATCTCCACCCGGTTGACCTTGATGCCCCACTTGCCGGTGGCGTCGTCCAGCACCACGGCCAGCGAGGTGTTGATCTGGTCCCGGCCCGTCAGCGCCTCCTCCAGCGCCATGCCGCCGACGACGTTGCGCAGCGTCGTCACGACGAGCTGCTCGATCGCGGAGACGTAGTTGTCGATCGCGTACTCCGCCCTGTTGGGGTCGGTGATGGAGTAGTAGAGGACCGTGTCGACGCCCACCATGAGGTTGTCCCGGGTGATGACGCCCTGCGGCGGGAAGCCGACGACCTGCTCGCGCACGTCCAGCTTCACCCGCACCCGGTCGAGCACCGGCACGAGCAGGTGCAGGCCGGGCTCCAGGGTGCGGCTGTAGCGGCCCAGCCGCTCGATGACGTAGACCGAGGCCTGCGGCACGATGCGCACGGTCCGCAGGATCGCGACGATCACCACCACCAGAGCGATGACCGCCAGCACGGCGCCGATCGAGCTGTCGTCGATCACGGGAGCTCCTTGGGATAGACGGACACGGTGGCGCCCTCGACGCCGACGATCACGACCAGCGCGCCGGCCGGCAGCACGTCGCCGGGTACGGCGGGGCGGGCCCGCCAGAGCTCGCCGTCGACGCGCACCTGGCCGGAGTCGTCGCCGATGTCGGTGACGACCCGGGCGTCCCGTCCGACCAGGGCCTTGCCCGGGTCGTTGGCCAGCACGGGCCGGACGTCGAGATGCCGCCTGGCCACCGGCCGGGCCAGGCCGAGCAGCAGCACCGAGCTGCCGCCGAAGACGAGCGCCTGGAGCGGCACGCCCAGGCCGAGCGCGGCGGCGACGAGCGCCGCGACGGCTGCCACGCCCAGCATGCCGGCCACCAGGGCCAGCGTGAACAGCTCGGCCAGCAGCAGGCCCGCCGCGATCACGGCCCACAGCACGACGTCGTCCACCGGGCCATCCTGTCGGCTCCCCGCGTTCCCGGGGGGACGAACGGGAGGAACAACCCGGCAAGGAGGTCGTTGTCAGGACAAGAAACCCTGACCCCGACCTCGCCTGGAGCACCCCTGTGACCACCTCGACGCCCTCCGTCGCCGCCAGCGGCACCTTCGATCTGGGCGGGGACCTGACCGTCCACCGGCTCGGCTACGGCGCCATGCGCATCACCGGCCCCGGCATCTGGGGCCCGCCGGCCGACCTCGAGGTCGCCCGCCAGGTCCTGCGCCGCTCCGCCGAGCTCGGCGTGGACTTCATCGACACGGCCGACAGCTACGGCCCGTACGTCTCCGAGGACCTGCTGCGCGAGGCGCTGCACCCCTACGAGGGCATCGTCGTGGGCACCAAGGGCGGCCTGACGCGCACCGGCCCGGACGTCTGGCCCCCGGTCGGCCGTCCGGAGTACCTGCGCCAGTGCGTCGAGATGAGCCTGCGCCGCCTGGGCGTCGAGACCCTCGACCTCTGGCAGCTGCACCGCATCGACAGCAAGGTGCCGGCCGAGGAGCAGTTCGGCTTCATGGCCGACATCCAGAAGGAGGGCAAGGTCCGCCACCTGGGCCTGTCCGAGGTCTCGGTCGAGGACATCGAGGCGGCCCGCCAGCACTTCGAGGTCGTCAGCGTGCAGAACCTCTACAACCTGGTGACCCGCCAGTCCGAGGACGTGCTGGCCTACTGCGAGCGCGAGGGCATCGCCTTCATCCCGTGGTTCCCGGTGGCCGCCGGCGACCTGGCCCGCCCGGGCGGCGTGCTGGACACGATCAGCAAGGAGACCGGCCACACGCCGGCCCAGCTGGCGCTCGCCTGGCTGCTGCGCCGCTCCCCGGTGATGCTGCCGATCCCGGGCACCGGCTCGGTCGCGCACCTGGAGGAGAACTGCGCCGCCGCCGACGTGCAGCTCACCGACGCGCAGTACGACGCGCTCACCGGGGCAGCGAGCTAGTCACAACGAACTAGTTGCCCGGCACGACTTCAGTTCTCCACGGGCTCGGCCGATCGGAGCAACGTGGGCCTCTTCCGCCGCTCCTCCGGTTCTGACCTCCGGCGATTCGTCGCCGGAGAGGTGTCGGCCACCTGGTGCCGTCGCTTCGCCGAGCAGGGGCCTGTCCCCCGGCTCGTCGAGGACCTGCTCGAGCGGGTTCTGGACGCGCTCGACGACGACGCGCCGGCCGCGGCCGAGACCCGGCTGGAGCACGCGGCGTACGCGGTGGGCGTCCTGCGCGCCCAGCAGGGCACCCACACCGTCGGCCTGGTCGAGGACGTGCTGGCCCTGCGCCCGCTGCTCGGCGAGGCTGTCGCCGCCCTGCCCGGGGCGGCCGGCGACGCCGGTCTGCACCTGCTGCTGCACGTCCGCCTGACCCGCGTGCTCGACGTGGTGCTGCGCTGCGCCGTGCACGCCTACGTCGAGGAGTCCCAGCAGGTCCTGCGCGGTCGGGCGACCCGCGACCCGCTGACCGGGCTGCTCAACCGCGCGGCCTTCGAGGAGCACCTGCAGCACGAGGTCGCCGCGAGCGGCCGCGAGGCGCCGCCGTCGCTGCTGCTCGTCGACCTCGACGGCTTCAAGCAGGTCAACGACACGCTCGGCCACCTGGCCGGTGACGAGGTGCTCGTGCAGGTCTCCCGCCAGCTGGAGGGGGCCGTGCGCCGCGGCGACGTGGTGGCCCGGCTCGGCGGCGACGAGTTCGCCGTGCTGATGCCCCGTACGGCGCGCGGCCGCGCGCTCACGCTGGCCCGCCGCCTGCTCGAGCAGGTGCAGGTCGACCCGGCGGCCGCCGCGGGGCTGGACGTCTACCCCGGCGAGTCTGCGGCCGTGTCGCCCGTCGGCCTGTCCATCGGGCTCGGCTGGCTGGCCGAGCCGGCCACCGGCGTGCAGCTGCTGGCCGCCGCCGACGAGGCGATGTACGAGGCCAAGCGCCGCGGCGGCGCCTCCGTGCAGGCTTCGACGTGACGCCCCTGTCCGTGGACGAGCTGGCCGCCCGCGCCCGGACCGGCGACC
>JAOPWI010000212.1 GCA_025965755.1 Frankiales bacterium
GGCTCAGCTGCGCGCCGCCCGCTGGGCCAGGTCGTGCGGACCGGCGGCCAGGTAGCCCGCACCCTCGCGGACCGCCACGCCCCAGGGTCGCAGCAGCCCGACCAGCTCGTCGAGGTCGTTCCCCAGCGCGGCGAGCGCCGGAGCCAGCTGCACGTCGGTGGCCACCTCGATCGCCTCGCGGGCGTCCCGGCCGGCCGGTGTCAGGCCGGTGTCGTCGACGAGCCCGCGGGCCTGCAGGCGCTGGTGCGCGGCGTCGAACTCCTCGACGGTCCAACCGCGCGTGCGGCTGTAGGAGCGCATCGGCAGGCCCCAGTAGAGCTCGGTCAGCAGCCCGATTTCGGTGGCGTCGACACCGGCCGAGATCCAGGCCGCGGTGTGGCTGTCGCCGCGGTACTCGCGCAGCATGTCGCCCAGCCGCCAGGCGGCGCCCAGCGGCGAGTCCGGCAGCCCGAGCGAGAGCAGGCCGGCGTACAGCGGGCGGCCCTCGGGGCGCAGCGGCGCGACGGCGCGCGACAGCAGCGCGACGACGCGGTCCACCCCCTCGGGGCGCTCGCCGAGCAGCCGGACCAGCTGCTCGACCGCGCCCTCGTCGCGGGCGCGGCAGATCGTCGCGGCGTCGGTGAGCGTCCAGCCGTGCCGCACCCCCGGCACGACGACCGCCGGGCTGAACACGGCAAACGCGGCGGTGACGACCTCGCCGCAGACCTGGCCCATCACGCTGCCGCGGCTGGTGAAGTAGGCCGGCCCGTCCGGCAGCGCCACGCCCTTGGCCTGGGCCGGGCTGGGCGCGAAGCCGAGCTGCTCGTAGCGGCGGTGGCATTCCGGCGAGAAGTACACCTGGCCGGTCACCGGCTCCAGCACCGAGCCGAGCCGGCGGGCCGCCGCCGAGATCATCGTGATGTCCATCACGGGAACGTACGCCCCTCGCGTCGCCGGCTCGCGCCGGTGGATTCACGGGGCGCGAGCGAGCGCTCGGGCCGGCGATGCCCCCCGGCCGTCTCGTGCGCGTGTCATGCTCGGGCCTCACGCGACTGAGGTGGAGACGATGACCGAGACCCAGACGAACGCGCAGTTCACCAGCATGGACATGTCGACCCGCGAGCAGTGGGAGGAGATCGGCCGGGAGAGCGCCCGCAATCAGGGCCGCACCGCCGACCGGGTGCTGGAGATGCTGCGCTCTCTGGGCGACATCACGGACGGGTTCGCCACCGACCAGCTGACGCACAGCCTGCAGACCGCCACGCGCGCGGAGCGGGCGGGCGCCGACACCGAGGTCGTCGTCGCCAGCCTGTGCCACGACATCGGCAAGGCGGTCTCGGTGCCCAACCACGGCGCGATCGCGGCGGAGATTCTGCGGCCCTACGTGCGCCCGGAGGTGTGCCGGATGATCCAGGTGCACCAGGACTTCCAGGGCAAGCACTACTACGAGTACTTCGGCAAGGACCCCGACGCGCGCGAGGGCCACCGGGAGGTCCTGAGCGCGGAGGAGTTCTCCCTCACGGCCAAGTTCGCCGACGAGTGGGACCAGAACAGCTTCGACCCCGACTTCCCGACGCTGCCGCTCGAGCACTTCGAGCCGGCCGTGCGCGAGGTGTTCTCGCGGGTCCGCACCCGGGTCTGAGTCAGCCGGTCCGCCGCAGCCGCTCGGCCACGGCGTCGGCGGTGTCCTGCTGCACGGGCAGGTGGGGGAGCAGGCTCAGCACCTCCTGCGGCTCCAGCCCCTCGGCGACCAGCGCCGTGAGCAGGCCGTCGGCCTGCTCCGGCGGGACGGGCACGGGCAGCCCGGCGGCGCGCAGCGCGACGTCAGCGAGAAACAGCGCGCCGGCCAGATCCTCCTCCGGCGGCGCGAGCTCCCCGTTCGCCGGGGGCACGGCGGCGCGCAGCTCGCGCTCGGCAGCCCGCACCAGCGACAGGGGCAGCCCCTCGGCCTCGGTCTCGACCAGCGGCACGTCGGCCAGCGCGGCCAGCAGCAGCTGCTCGGCCTCGGTCAGCAGCGGGGCGTCCCACTCGGCGGCCCGCACCACCTCGACCAGGTCGGTGCCGTCCTCGCCGAGCTCGTCCAGCAGCTCCTGCCACTGCGCCGGGGACTGGGCCCGGGCGCGCTCCGCGGCGCGCACGCAGGTCTCGCGGACGAAGGGCACGAGCAGCTCGTCCTCGAGCACCTGCGCGTACAGGCGGCCGTCGGCGGTCAGCGCGCCGAGCGCGTCCTGGAAGCTGCCGGCCCGCGCGTCGCCCAGCTCGAGCGGCGCGTCCTCCTCGACGCCGAGCGGCAGGTCGGCGGCGGCCCGGCTGCCCAGGCTCGCCCCGCTCGGCACGACCCGGCCGTGCCTGCGCACGTGGTGCGGGCGGTCCGACATCCCGACGCTCCAGGCGCACGCCTCGGCCACCAGCTCGCCGGTGCGCTCACGCAACACCTCGCGCGCCAGCAGGGCCACCGGATCCGCGTCGTACACGCCGTGCCCCTTCCCCGCCGCGGGCATCCCTGCACCGCACGAGGTCCCGCCGTGCCGGAGGGGGCGCGCCCCGCGCCGGTTGCGGGGCGGGCGAACCCTTCGCGCGCGTACGATCGACGCATGTCCATGAAGGCGCCGACGTCCACCCCCGCGGTGAACCCGCTGCAGCTGGACCAGCAGGTGTGCTTCGCCCTCGCGGTGGCGTCCCGGACGGTCATCGGGATCTACCGGCCGCTGCTCGATCCGCTCGGCCTGACGCACCCGCAGTACCTCGTGATGCTGGCCCTGTGGGAGCGCTCGCCCCGCTCGGTGAAGGACGTCGCGTCGGCGCTGTCGCTGGACTCGGCCACCCTCTCGCCGCTGCTCAAGCGCCTGGAGGCGGCCGGCCTGGTCACCCGCGACCGCAACAGCGCCGACGAGCGCATGCTCACCGTCGAGGTCACGGCCCAGGGGCAGGCCCTGCGCGAGCAGGCGATGAGGGTTCCGGGCGCGGTTCTGGAGCGGCTCGGCGTGCAGGTCGACGAGCTGCTCGCCCTGCACGGGTCGCTGACCCGCCTGATCACGGCGGCACAGGCCGCCGGCTGACGGTCCGGCGGCGTTGCCGGGGGTGGCGCCGGGGGTGGCGCCGGGGGTGGCGCCGGGCCCGGCCGGGCTAGAGCACTCCGAGCAGGAGCAGCAGCACGACAGTGACGACGGCGGACAGCAGCAGGCTGGGCAGGCAGCCCAGGCGGTTGGAGAACAGAAAGAACATGGCGCTGCCCTACCCCCTCGGGCCAAGGTCCAGCCCTGGCGGCCTGGACGGGCCCGGTGCCTGCCCGGCTCGGTCCGGGAACCGCCGTCGCCGCAGGGCTCGCTCTGCGATGCTCGTGCGGGGGTGGGCGGCATGGCACCGGAGGCGGTACGGCCCGGGGGCTGGTACGTCAGCCTGCGCTGGAAGCTGGCCGCCGCGTTCACCCTGCTGCTGACGGCGGTCTTCGTGGTCGCCTACTGGACGCTCGACCGGTCGCTCGCCGGCTCCCTGCAGGAGCGCCTCCGCACCGACCTCAGCCAGGTCGCCGCCGGGGCCGCTGCCGCGGTCGACCCGCGGGGCCTGGAGCTGCTGAGCGACCAGCTCCGGGCCGGACGGCCGCTGGACGTCGCGGTGCTCGAGGCGCAGCAGGCCGAGCTCGAGGACGTCGCCCGGGTCGCCCCGCTCGAGCGCGCGTACACCTACGTCGGCTCTCCCGACGGCGGCCTGCAGCGCCTGGCCGGGGTGGGCACCAACAGCAACGGCAAGCGCATCGCCGACGCCGGGCCGGTCCCGTCGCCGAGCCGGCTCCAGCTCGCCGGGCTGGTGACGCCTCAGCTCGAGGGCCGGGGGTCGGACGGCGACACCGCCTGGGGCATGTCGGGGTACGCCCCGGTGCTGCTCGACGGCCGCCCGGTCGGTGCGGTGAGCGTCGACTACTCGGTGGCCCACGTCGAGCAGGCGCGCGACGAGCAGGGCCGCTCGCTGCTGGCCGGCTTCGCGGTCACCTACCTGCTCATGCTGCTGGTCGTGCTGGTGCTCAGCCGCAGCCTGACGGAGCGGCTGCGCCGGGTGACCGGCATCGCCGACGGCATGGGGGCCGGCGGGGAGGGGCTCAGCGCGGCGCCGGGGGCGCTGGTCCAGGCGGGGCGGGCCCGGCTGCCGGACGAGCTGGCCACGCTGGCCGGCGTGCTGGCCGACATGGGCCGGCGGGTGGCCGGCCGGGAACGCAGCCTGGTGCGCGAGGTGCAGCTGCTGACCGTCCAGGTCGACGAGGCGCGCAAGCGGCAGGCAGTTCAGGCGATCACCGAGTCGCCCGGGTTCGACGAGCT
>JAOPWI010000219.1 GCA_025965755.1 Frankiales bacterium
AGAGCACGAGCAGGGCGCCGCCGGCCCGGACCGACAGCCGCCGCCCGGCCGTCGTGAGCCGGCGCGTGCGCGGCTTGCGGCTCAGCCAGTCCAGCGCCCGGGTCCCGTACCAGCGCCCGACGAGGTAGTCGCCGCAGCACGGCAGGGTGCGCACCAGCACCATGACGGCCAGGAACGGCAGCAGGTCGGTGCGGCTGCTGACCAGCAGCGACCACGGTGCGAACGGGTGCAGCGCCAGCAGCACGAGCGGCGCCTCGCGCAGCAGCAGCGGGGCAGCGCCCTGCACCAGCAGGACCGACGCCTGCGGCAGGACCAGGCAGGCGATGGCGAGCACCCGGGCCCACAGCCGCGGGACGCCCGGCTCCGCGGCGGCCCCGCCGCCCACGGTGGTCGTCCCGCTGCTCGTCACCCGGAGGAACGGTACCGGCGGCCTCGACAGACCGGCGGCCGGCGGGCGGCTGCGCGCCCGCCCCGCTGCGGTGACCGCCGGGTGACCGGACCACCGGATCGGGCGCTTCAGGAGTGCCCCGCCGGGCCGAGAAGAACAAGGTCGGTAGGAGACGAGCACAGGCAGGCGAGGTGGCATGACGAAGCGGTACGCCGCGCGGTCGGGCGGGCTGCTGGCCGCGGTCGCGGTCCTGCTGCTGCTGGCGTTCTGCCTGCTGCCCGACGGCAGCGGGGCGCTGCTGTTCGCCGGGTGCCTGGCGGCCACCCTCGGGCCGGCCTGGCACGTCCTCGTGCGGTGGACCGGCGCCACCGGTGCCGAGCTGCGCGCCGAGCTCGCGCGCAACCAGCACCGGGCGGCCCACGACCCGCTCACCGGGCTGCCGAACCGCACGCTGCTGTTCGACCGGGTGTCCCAGGCGCTGGCCCACGGCCTGCGGGTGCGGGAACGGACCGGCGTGCTCGTGCTGGACCTGGACGGCTTCAAGGAGGTCAACGACACCCTGGGCCATCACCAGGGCGACGCGCTGCTGCGCGCGGTTGCCGAGCGCCTGCGGGGCGCCATGCGCGACACCGACACGCTGGCCCGGCTGGGCGGTGACGAGTTCGCCGTGTTGCTGTCCGACGTCGCCGACGACGACGAGACCGACGGGCCGGTTGCCGCGGCCAGCCGCCTGGTGGCCAGCCTGCAGGCGCCGTTCGACCTCGACGGCATGTCGGTGGCCGTCGGCGCCAGCATCGGCGTGGCCTGCGCGCCGCAGGACGGCGACACTCCGGAGCGCCTGCTGCAGTGCGCGGACGTCGCGATGTACGCCGCCAAGTCGGCGCACACCGGCGTGGAGCAGTACCGGCCGGAGCTCGACACCCACAGCCTGCAGCGGCTGTCCCTGCTCGGCGAGCTGCGCACCGCGCTGGACCACGGCCAGCTCGCGCTGTACTTCCAGCCCAAGGCCGACGCCGACAGCCGGCTGGTCGTCGGTTTCGAGGCGCTGGTCCGGTGGCACCACCCGACGCGCGGCCTGGTCGCGCCGGACGCCTTCATCGGCCTGGCCGAGCGGGCCGGGCTCATGGGAGCCCTGACCTCCTACGTGCTGCACGGCGCCGTCCGCGCCGCCGCGGCGTGGCCGGGGGAGCACCACGTCTCGGTGAACGTCTCCGTGCGCAACCTGCAGGACGACCGCTTCCCGCTGGTGGTCAGCCAGCTCCTGCGGTCCACGGAGTTCCCGCCGCAGCGGCTGGTCCTGGAGATCACCGAGAGCTCCCTCATGGCCGATCCGGAGCGCGCGCTCGCCGTGCTGCGCCGGCTCAAGCGGCTGGGCGTGAAGCTGTCCATCGACGACTACGGCAGCGGCTACTCCTCCCTGGCCTACCTGCAGCAGCTTCCCGTCGACGAGTTGAAGATCGACCGGGCCTTCGTCCGGGACATCACCGACCACCCGCGCAATCTGGCGATCGTCCGGTCGACGGTGCAGCTGGGCAAGGAGCTCGGGCTCACCGTGGTCGCCGAGGGCGTCGAGGGGGCCGGCGCGTGGCAGGCGCTGCAGGACGTCGAGTGTGACGTCGTGCAGGGCTACCACCTGTCCCGGCCGCTTCCGGAGGACCGCGTGCCGGCCTGGCTCGATGAGTACCTGGACGCCCTGGTGGCCCGGGTGATCCCCTCCTCGCGGGGCGCCGGCGCTCGCGTGGCCAGCTAGCTGTCCTGATCGGACAGGCCGCCGGCCCGAGCGCAGGCGCCGCCCGCCTCGCGGTCCCGAGCCGGACGATTCCGGTGGGCCCGCCGGTCGCCGTGGCCGGTTGCTCGATGGCGCAGCCAGCGTTTCCGGGACGGGCGCCCGGCGGGTGGACGGGGGGTGGCCGGCGATGACGCGGCATACTGGACGCCTCCGCCGGACGTCGGCGCGGGAGGCGGAGGCGGAGGCACAGTGACGCTGGGGGACCGGTCGCTGGGCCTGTCCGTCGACTTCGCGCGGCTGTTCGCCGCCCTGCCCAGCGCGTACGTCGTGCTCGACCCCGCTCTGGTCATCGTGGCGGTCAACGACACCTATCTGCTGAGCACCGGCCGCACCCGCGAGGACCTCATCGGCCGGCCGCTGTTCGAGGTCTTTCCCCCGACGCCGGAGGCGCTGGACGAGCACGGGCGCCTGCCGGTGCAGCTGACGCTGGAGCGAGTCCGGGACACCGGTGTCACGGAGGCGACGCCGGTGCTGCGGCACGACGTCCTGGATCCGGCCACCGGCGAGATGGTCGAGCGGCACTGGTTGCTCGCCGCGGTGCCCGTGCTGGACGACGAGGGCCGGACCGCCCTCGTCGTGCAGCGCACCGAGGACGTCACCGACTTCGTCCGGGAGCGGGAGCGGGGGCGGCAGGCCCACGAGCGGGGCGAGGAGTGGCGGCTGAGAGTCGACGAGGTCGAGGCGGACCTGTTCGCGCAGGCCCGGGAGCTGGCGGCGGCGCTCAAGGCCCGGGACGCCGCGGCCCGGCAGGCCGCCGCGCTGGCCGAGGTCGCCCTGGCGCTCACCTCGGCGCAGACGGTCGAGGAGGTCGAGGAGATCGTCGTCGGCCGCGGGCTGGCGGCGCTGGGCGCCGACGGCGGCGCCGTCACGACGCCGACCGAGGACGGCCGGTGGCGGATCACGGTCAACGCCGCGCTGGGCGACCGGGTGCAGGCCGTCTACGGGGTGCTGGCGAACGACGACCCCCTGCCGGCGGTGTGGACCGCGCGCACCGGTCACCGGCTGCTGCTGCCGACCCGCGCCTCGGGGCTGGCCTTCACCGAGGCGATGGCGCAGGTGTACGTCGACACCCGGCGCGCCGGCTGGGCGTTCCTGCCGCTGTCCATGGACGCCCGCTGCCTCGGCAGCCTGGCCGTGGCCTGGGTGGAGGAGCACGAGCCGACCTCCGTCGAGCTCGAGCTGATGGACGGCTTCGCCGCGCAGTGCGCGCAGGCGCTGCTGCGGATCGAGGCCGCGCGCGCGGAGCGCACCGCGACGCGGCAGGTCCGCCGGCTGGCCGAGGAGCTGCAGCAGGCGCTCCTGACCCCTCCGCCGGAGCCCGACCACCTGCACGTCGTCGCCCGCTACCGGGCCGCCGCGCACCAGGCGCAGATCGGCGGCGACTGGTACGACAGCTTTCAGCAGCCGGACGGCGCCACCATGCTGGTCATCGGAGACGTGGTCGGTCATGACGGCCTGGCCGCCGCCCGGATGGGCCAGCTGCGCGGCCTGCTGAGGGCGCTGGCCTACGACGCGGACGGCACCGGCCACGACACGCCGGGGGCGATCCTGACCCGGGTGGAGCACGCCGCCCGGGGGCTTGCGGTCGACACCCTGGCGACGGTCGTGCTCGCCCGGGTGGAGCGCATTCCGGACGTTCCCGTCGCCGGCACCCGCCTGCTGCGGTGGAGCAACGCCGGGCACCCGCCGCCGCTGCTCCTGCGCCCGGACGGCAGCACGGAGCTGCTGGACACCGAGGCGGACCTGCTGCTGGGCGTGGACCCGACCAGCGTGCGGCGCGACCACACGGTCGAGCTGCCGGTCGGCACCACCCTGCTGTTCTTCACCGACGGCCTGGTGGAGCGCCGTGGCGCGTCCCTGGACGACGGGCTGGCCACGCTGCGCGGCGCGGTCGCCGACCTGGCTGCCGCGCCCCTGGACGAGCTGTGCGACACGCTGCTCGCGCGGCTGGTGCCCGAGGAGGCCGGCGACGACATCGCGCTGCTGGCCGTGCGCGGCTATCCGGAGGACGAGCCGCGGCCCGCCCACGCCGGCCCCCACCGGACGGCCGTCACCCAGCCGGAGCTCTGAGCGCCGTGGTGTGCCAGGTGAGCGCCCGGCTGACGGTGACCATGCGGCTGTCCCGGCTGTGGCGCAGCGGGGGCCCGGCATGAGGACCGCGTCCGCTCAGGCTTCCGCCTCCTTTCCGCCCGAGCCGGTCAGCGCCCGGGAGGCCCGCCGGTTTCTCGTCTCCTTTCTGGAGGGGCACGAGCGCCCGGAGCTCGCGGACGCGGCGGTGCTGGCGCTGTCCGAGGTCGTCACGAACGCCGTTCTGCACGCGCACACACCGTTCGAGGTCACCGCGCTGCTGCAGCCGGACCGCACGCTGCGGGTGGAGGTCAGTGACCGCAATCCGCAGCTTCCGGTGCAGCGCGACTACCCCCAGCAGGCCACGACCGGCCGCGGCATGGACCTGGTCGCCGCACTGACCGCGGAGTGCGGCGTCGTGGGGCGGGGGGCGGCCGGCAAGACCGTCTGGTTCGTCGTCCACCCTGCCCCCGACGGCGGTGGCGAGGACGGCGAGGCGCCGCTGGCGGGCTGGGACATCGACCTGCTGGAGGGCGCCGGGTCCGCGGCCGACGGCCGCAGCGTCCTGCTGCTGGGCCTGCCACCCACCCTGTGGCTCGCCGCCCGGGAGCACCACGACGCCGTCCTGCGCGAGCTGGCGCTGTTCGGCGCCGAGCACCCGCAGGAGTCGCCGACGCAGGAGCGGCTCGCCCTGGCCGACCGGGCTCGGGCCTGGGTGAGCGCCCGGGTCGTGGCCGAGCTTGACCGGCTCACCCCCTCGGACCTGCACCGGGCGCTGCCCGCCGGCCACCCCAGCCTGCTGCCGGAGACGCCGGTGGCGCTGGACCTGGAGGTGGCCGTCACCGACGACGACGGCGGCGGCGCCGCCTTCGGCGCGTTGCAGGACGTCCTGGACGTGGCCGAGCGGCTCGCCGTCGCCGGCCGGCTCCTGGCCCGGCCGGGGCTGCCCGAGATCGTGGCCGTGCGGGACTGGGCCTGCGAGCAGGTCGTCGCCCAGCTGTCGGGTGTGCTGCCCTCGCCCTGGCCCGGCACCGGGCTGGAGCGCTTCACCGTCGAGGTGCATGACCGGGAGCCGCCGGAGCGGCCGCAGTGGGACGCCGGGATGGTCTCCGACGCCGAGCGCGGTGCGGTCGCTGCGGACGACGCCAACCGCATCGTGGCGGTCAGCCGCCCGCTGGCGGCCGCCCTGGGCTGGAAGGTGGAGGACCTCGTCGGCCGGCGGGTCGTCGTGCTCATCCCGCCGGAGATGCGGGAGGCACACGTCGCCGGCTTCACCCGGCACCTGGCGACGGGGGAGGCGCACGCCCTCGGGGTGCCGCTGCGCCTGCCGGTCCTGCGGGCCGACGGCAGCCGGATCTCCTGCGACTTCCTCCTCGAGCAGGCGCCCGCCTCGGGCGGGCGGCCCGTCTACGTCGCCTGGATCGACCCGGTCGACGAGCCGCTGGCCAGCGAGCCCGCGCCGGCGACACCCACCCGCTGAGCCCCCGGGGCGGTGGCTCAGCGGGTGCGGCCCCGACCGGCTCAGACCCGCTGCGGGGCGTCCTCGGACGGCGCCGGCAGGCGGGAGGCGCGCTTGCGCGCGTACATCCGGGCGTCGGCGCGGCCGAGCAGGGTGTCGAAGTCGGTGCCGTCCTCGGGGAAGACGCTCACGCCGGTGCTCACGCCGACGCGCACCGGCGCGCCGCCGGCCATCAGGGCAGCGGACAGCGTCTGGTCGATCGTCGTCGCCACCGACTCTGCCAGCGCCCGGGCGTCCCGGGCCGGCAGGTCGCGCAGGACGACGAGGAACTCGTCACCGCCCAGCCTGGCCACGCCGTCACCGCTGCGCAGCAGCCCGCGCAGGCGGTCCGCCGTCTGCACGAGCACGGCGTCACCGGCCGCGTGCCCGGCGCTGTCGTTGACCCCCTTGAACCCGTCGAGATCGAGATAGATGAGGGCGCCCGCGGACTGGCCGCCGACCAGGGACGCGACGTCCTCGGTGATGCTGCGCCGGTTGCCGAGCCCGGTCAGCGGGTCGGTGAAGGCCAGCGTCTGGATCCGGTCGGTGTAGCGCTGCGCGGTGTCCCGGGCCTCCACCAGGGCGGCCTCGGCGACGACCCGGGCGGTCACGTCGTTCTGCACGCCGATGTACTGCAGGACGCGGCCGCTCTCGTCGAAGACCGGCGCCAGATAGACCTCGTTCCACCAGGGCGTGCGATCCGGCCCGCGGTGGTTGAGCACCGTCTCCCGGCACTCCCGGCCAGCGGCGATCGCGTCCCGGATCCGCCCGACAGCGGCCGGGTCGGTCTCGTCGCTCTGCAGAAAGCGGCAGTTGCGCCCGACGACGTCCTCGGCGCGCAGCCCGGAGAGCCGCTCGAAGGCGGTGTTGACGTAGACCAGCGGCTGGTCGGGGTGCGTGACGTCGGCGATGGTGACGCCGTTGGTGGTGGCGGCCAGCGCTCGCCGCAGCAGCGCGTCGGCGGCCGTGGGCAGCGCCGCGGCATCGCTCGGTGCCGCGGTGACGGCGGCCGGCCCGGGCAGGACGGCGCCACCGGCCGGCGGCGCCAGCTGCGGCACGACGCGGCCCAGCAGGGCCTGGGCGGCGCGTACCACGGTGTCCCGGTCGTAGGTCAGGGCGAACTCGAACGTGCGCTCACAGTCCGGGCCCGCGTCACCGAGGTCCCGCGCGAGCAGCGCGGCGGCGAAGTGCGGCGACAGCACGACGATGTCCCACTCGCCGCGCACCGGGTCCGTGGCGTCCAGCGCGGCGCCGCGCACACCGTGCACCGGCTCGATGTTGAGCCCCTCGCCCAGCGCGGCCACGAAGCCGGTCCGCTCGGCCAGCTCCCGGTAGCGGTGGGCGGTCAGCGGGGTGAAGTGCCGGGCCTCCTGGAAGGCCGAGGCGACCACGGCGGTCGCGCCGTGGCGCAGCGCTTCACGCTCCAGGTGCCTGCTGAGCTCGATGAGCAGCGGCTTCACCGAGCGGCGCAGCGGGGTGCCGGCCGGCAGGCAGGCGAACGGGCTGGTGTGCGACCAGTCGGCGGCCTCCACGTCCGGCAGGACGAGCTCGCCGTGCCGCAGGTGCTGGGCCTTGCCCGCAGCCGGGCGGCCGAACAGCCAGCCCTGCCCGAGCCGGGCACCCAGCGCCCGGGCCATGGCCAGGTGCCGCTCGTCCTCGATGCCCTCGGCCAGCACGGCCGCACCGCTGCGCTCGGCGTACGCGTTGACGGCGTTCATGATCTCGGCGATGGCCGGCCCGGGGCGCTGCTGCACCAGCCGCAGGTCGAGCTTGATGACCTCCGGCCGCAGCAGCGGCATGAAGGCCAGGGACAGGTCCTCGGCGCCGATGTCGTCGAGCGCGATCTTCCAGCCGAGCGAGCGCACCCGCTCCACCGTGCGCAGGAGCTCCGCCGGGCGGGCCGCGAGCGCCCGTTCGGTGATCTCCAGGACCACCTGGATGCGGTCCGACGAACCCTGCGCGATGGCCAGCAGGTCATCCAGCGGCGCGACGTCGAGCACCTCGGGCTCGACGTTGACGAACACCGACAACGGCGCGACGACCTCCTGCTCGACGGCGGCGCGCAGCGCGGCCCGGCGGCACAGCTCGTCCAGCTCGCCGAGGCGGCCGACCCGGCGGGCGGCCGCGAACAGCAGGTCGGGTCGCTCCAGCGGCCCCTGCGGGCCGCGGGCGAGGGCCTCGTACGCGACGACGGCGCCGCTGTCGAGGTCGACGATGGGCTGCAGAACGCTGCGCACGTCTCCGCTGGCCAGGACGACCTCGATCGTGGTCAAGCACCGCTCCTCTGTAGACGGGGCGAGCATGCCCCGGGAACCCCATCGTCCGAAGCGGCCGCCCGCTGAGGGGTGGTGGGGGAGCGGTGCCTCGGCCTCGGCGCGACGACGGGCCAGGGAGCCGAGTTGCTATGGTGACGCCTGTTCGGCGATCGCTGCCGGGCGCACCTGTCCGGGTGGCGGAATTGGCAGACGCGCTAGCTTGAGGTGCTAGTGCCCCAAAAGGGCATGGGGGTTCAAGTCCCCCCTCGGACACTCACGTTTCGGCGGGTTCCTGCAGGTCAGGGGCTCGCCGTTCGTCGTTTCCGGGCCCTCACCGGGCCCTCGTCGGGGGTCGTCGGTGCCCGCCGGGCCGGGCCGGCAGCGGTGAGGTGCACGCGCTCGCGGGCTCGACGGAACGCTCGCCGGGTGATGTCACGAGCACTGTGACTCGGAATGACGGCGCGGAGCGGGCCGTTTAAGTCGATACCGCTGGTGTCCACCTCTACGTCGACGGAGTGCCCCATGCCACCGAGCACCCCCCTGCCCACACCTGCCGAGCTGTCGGCGTGAGCCGCGCGACGCGGCCCGCGGCCACCGGCCCGGTGTCCCGGGTCCCGGTCCGACGACTGCTGACCGGCGACCCGGGGGTCGCCGCCGTCCCCCGCGGCAGTCGCCGACGGTCGCCGAAGCCGGGCACCCTATGACGGAGACGTTCGCCCCTGTTCTGGCTGGCGCCGGCGGCCTGCAGCGGGTCCTGGAGCTGGCCCGTCGGCACCTGGACATGGACCTCGCGATCCTCGCCGAGTTCACCGACGGCAAGCAGGTCAACCGGGGATTGGCCGGCGACGCTGCCTCCTTCGGCTTCGCGCTCCACGACGGGCCCTCGCTCGGCGACACGTACTGCCAGCGCATGACCCAGGGCGAGCTGCCCCACGTCATCGCCGACACGCGCGACAACGCGTTGGTGCGTGACCTCCCGCTCACCCGCGACGCGGACATCGGTTCCTACGTCGGGGTGCCCATCACGCTTGCGGATGGGTCCGTCTACGGCAGCTTGTGCACCCTGAGCCATGCCAGTCAGCCGGTGGACGACAGAGACGCCCGGTTCCTCCGGATGCTCGCCGAGCTGGTGGCCAGCGACCTGCAGGACGAGCGCAACCGCGCGAACGCCCGGGCCCGGATACAAACGCTGATCGACAACGGCGCCCTGCAGATCGCGCTGCAACCGATCATCGACCTGAGCACCGGCAACCTGCTGGGCGTCGAGGCGCTGTCCCGCTTTCCGGCCGGCCAGGGCCCTCCGGACGAGGTCTTCGCCGCCGCCCACGCCGTCGGGCTGGGCAACGAGCTGGAGGAGCTGGCCACCCGCGCCGCCCTGCGGCTGCTTCCCCTGCTCGGGCCGGAGCAGTACCTCGCGATCAACCTCACGCCCAGCGTCGCGATCCACCTGGTCAAGGTGGCCATCAGCGCCGGCCTGCCGCTGGACCGGCTCGTCCTGGAGATCACCGAGCACGCTGCCGTGGAGAACTACACCGTCCTGCGTGACGCCCTGTCCGAAGGCCGCCGCCAGGGCCTGCGGCTGGCGATCGACGACGCCGGTGCCGGCTACGCCTCGCTGCACCACGTCGTCGAGCTGCATCCCGACATCATCAAGATCGACCGCTCCTTGATCGAGGGCCTGTCCGAGGACCCGGCACGCCGCAGCGTGGTCAAGGCCTTTGTCGCCGTGGCCGGCGACCTGGAAGCCGTCGTCGTCGCCGAGGGCGTGGAGGACGCGCCGGACCTGAGCTGTGCCAAGGACCTCGGGGTCGACGCCGCGCAGGGCTACCTGCTCGCCCGACCCGACACCGACCACGAGCTGCTCCAGCACTGGCGCGAGCGGACGTTCGCCCTGGCGCCCTGACCGGTCCCGCACGGTCGGGCCAGGCACCTCGGTCGCCGGACCGGACGGCAGGGTCTGCGCCGCGACCGGTGCGGTCGCCGCCCGCGCAGCGCTGGCGCCCGCTGAGCTGCCAGCACAGATCGGAAGAGC
>JAOPWI010000250.1 GCA_025965755.1 Frankiales bacterium
CCTTGAGGCGCAGCGGCGTGCCCTCCGCGGCCGCGGCCGGCCCCGCGACGGCGCCGGAGGCGACCGTCAGCAGCCCGGCGGCACCGAGCCCCCGGAGCAGGGTGCGACGGGCGGTTGGCTGGTGCGTGTCCACACGGAGTACATCGGCTGGGCCGACCGCACCCTTGACCCCTCCGGTCGGGCTAAGCCACCGCGTACGACGCGAGCTCGGCCGCGAGCTGCGGGCCGACCCGCGCCTCGAGCCGGGTGCCCTCGTCGGTGTGCTCCTCGAACAGCACCTCGCCCTCGCTGTGGATCCGCGAGACCAGCGCGCCCTCGGCATAGGGCAGCACGACGTGGATGCGCATCTCCAGGCGCGGGATCTCCTCGTCGAGCAGCGTCATGAGCTCAGGCAGCCCCTGGCCGGTGAGCGCGGAGATCAGCACGACGTGCTTCTCGCGGCGCTGCAGGCGGGCGAGCACCAGCGGGTCGGCAACGTCGCACTTGTTGACCACGACGATCTCGGGCACGCCCAGCGCGTCGACGCTGGCGAGCACCTCGCGCACGGCGGCCAGCTGCGACTCGGGGTCGGGGTGGGCGCCGTCCACGACGTGCAGGATCAGGTCGGCGTCCTTGACCTCCTCGAGCGTCGAGCGGAAGGCCTCGACGAGGTGGTGCGGCAGGTGCCGCACGAAGCCGACGGTGTCGGCGAGAGTGAAGTCGCGCCCGGTCGGCGTGACCGCCTTGCGCACCGTCGGGTCCAGGGTGGCGAACAGCGCGTTCTCCACCAGAACGCCCGCGCCGGTGAGGCGGTTGAGCAGCGAGCTCTTGCCGGCGTTGGTGTAGCCGGCGATCGCCACGGACGGCACCTTGTTGCGCTTGCGCTCCTGGCGCTTGGTGTCGCGGGCGGTCTTCATGTCCGCGATGTCCCTGGCCAGCTTGGACTTGCGGTTGCGGATGCGGCGCCGGTCGGTCTCGATCTTGGTCTCACCGGGACCACGCGTGCCCACGCCACCACCACCGGCGCCGCCACCACCACCGGCACCACCGGCCTGGCGGGACAGCGACTCGCCCCAGCCGCGCAGGCGCGGCAGCATGTACGTCATCTGGGCGAGCTCGACCTGCGCCTTGCCCTCCCGGGACGACGCGTGCTGGGCGAAGATGTCCAGAATCAGCCAGGTCCGGTCGATGACCTTGACCTTGCAGATCTCCTCGAGCTGGCGCAGCTGGCCGGGCGAGAGCTCGCCGTCGCAGATGACGGTGTCGGCGCCGGTGCTGACGACCAGGTCGCGCAGCTCCTTGGCCTTGCCGGAGCCGACGTAGGTCGCCGGGTCGGGCTTGTCGCGGCGCTGCATGAGCCCGTCGAGCACCTCGGCACCGGCGGTCTCGGCCAGAGCGGCGAGCTCGCGCAGGCTGTTCTCGGCGTCGACCACGTCGCCGCCGGTCCACACGCCGATCAGCACGACACGCTCCAGCCGCAGCTGGCGGTACTCGACCTCGGTGATGTCCTCGAGGTCCGTACGGATCCCCGGGACGCGCCGCAGGCCGGCGCGCTGCTCGAGGGCGAAGCCCTCACCCTCGATCTCGTGGAGCGGGAGCTCCCGGTCGAGCACGATGGCGGAGTCGGAGGGGGCGGCCGGAGCCGCGGCGGTGGCGGTGTCGTGTGCAGAAGTCATCGTCTGGTCAACACCGATCGAAGGTCGCGTCATCCCGCTCAGGGTGACATGCGCGGGACGTCCTGTCGTCAGGGTTGCTTGGCGGTCAGCCAGTCCTCCCGCAGCACGCCCTGGGCGACCAGCACCGCCGGTCCGGTGAGCAGGACGTGACCGTCCTGCCGCCAGGTCACCTCGAGCCGGCCGCCCGGCACGTCGACGTCGTAGGACTCCCCGCGTCCCGACCCGGTCCGCAGCACCTGGGCGACCACGACCGCGCACGCGCCGGTGCCGCACGAGCGGGTCTCCCCCACCCCGCGCTCGTGCACCCGGAAGGCGACGTGGCGCGGGCCGCGGGTCTCGACGTACTCCACGTTGACGTCCTTGCGCTCCGGGTCGAGCACCCCGAGCGCCTCGACGGAGTCGACGGCGAGCACCGCGTGGGGGTTGCCCATGTCCACGGCAACCGCCTCGGCGCCGTCCACGGTGAACGGCTCGCCGACCCGGGCGCGGCCCATGTCCACGGTGACCAGGTCGTCGCCGACCTGCACGTGCTTGGTGCCGCCGCGGGTGGCCAGCAGCAGCGGGCCGGCCGGGACGAGCCCGGCCTGGACCAGGTAGCGGGCGTAGACGCGCACGCCGTTGCCGCACATCTCGGCGACCGAGCCGTCGGCGTTGCGGTAGTCCATGAAGAACTCCGCCTCGGACTCGACGCCCGCAGCGGCCGAGCGCACGACCCGCAGCACGCCGTCACCGCCCACACCGGCCCGCCGGTCGCAGAGCCGGACGACCAGGTCGGGAGTGAGGTCCAGCGCACCGTCGAGGTCCGGCAGCAGGACGAAGTCGTTCTCGGTGCCGTGACCCTTCCAGAACCTCACGCCGTCGAGCCTACGGCGGACAGCGCCTGCGGCAGCAGATCCCGCTCCGCGTCCAGCCAGCACACCCGGGGGTCGCGCCGGAACCACGAGCGCTGCCGGCGGACGAACCGCCGGGTCGCCGCCTTGGTGGCCTCGCGGGCGCCCTCCTCGGTCAGGGTCCCGGCCAGCATGGCCAGCACCTGGTGGTAGCCGAGCGCCCGGCTGGCGGTCACGCCGTCGCGCAGGCCCTGGCCCTCCAGCCGGCGCACCTCCTCGACCAGGCCGTGGCCGAACATGCGGTCCACCCGCAGGTCGGTGCGCCCGGTCAGGTCGCTCCGGTCCAGCCCGAGGTAGGTCGTCGGGTAGAAGGGCTCGTAGGCCGTCATCGCCCCCGGCATCTCGCCGGTCAGCAGGACGACCTCGAGCGCGCGGACCACCCGCCGCCCGTTGGCCGGGTCCATCCGGGTCGCCGCCGCCGGGTCCAGCGCCGCGAGCCGGGCGTGCAGCGCCTGCGGGCCCTGCGCCTCCAGCTCCGCTTCCAGCTGCGCGCGCAGGGCGGCGTCGGTGCCGGGAAAGTCCAGCCGGTCCAGGGCGGCGCGGACGTACAGGCCACTGCCGCCGACCAGCACCGGCACGACGCCGCGGGCCAGCAGGTCGTCGACCACCGCGCGGCACAGCTCCTGGTAGGCGGCCGCGGTCGCTGTCACCGTCACGTCCCAGACGTCGAGCAGGTGGTGCGGCACGCCGCCGCGTTCGTCCGCCGTCAGCTTGGCCGTGCCGACGTCCATCCCGGCGTAGAGCTGCATGGAGTCGGCGTTGACGACCTCGCCGCCGAGAGCCCGGGCGAGCGCGACGCCGAGGTCGGACTTGCCCGCCGCGGTGGGGCCGACGACGGCGACGACGCGGGCCTGGTGCACGCCGGTCACGGTACGGCGACACCGGCTCGCGCCGACGCCTCGCCGCCCCTGCGGCGACTAGGGTCCAGACATGGACCAGCCCGCGGGGTCGCCTCTCGTCGTGCTCGAGGGAGTCAACAAGTCCTTCGGGCCGCTGCACGTGCTCAAGGACATCGACCTGCAGGTCGGCCGCGGCGAGGTGCTCGTCGTCATCGGCCCGTCCGGGTCCGGCAAGTCCACGATGTGCCGCTGCATCAACCGGCTGGAGACCGTCGACAGCGGCCGGGTGCTGGTCGACGGGCAGGAGCTGCCCCGCGAGGGCAAGGCGCTGGCCCGGCTGCGGGCCGACATCGGGATGGTCTTCCAGTCCTTCAACCTGTTCGCCCACATGAGCGTGCTCGACAACGTCACGCTGGGGCCGATCAAGGTGCGTGGCGTCGCCAAGGCGGAGGCGCGCGAGCGCGGCCGGGCCCTGCTCACCCGGGTCGGCATCGGCGACAAGGCCGACGCCATGCCGGCGCAGCTGTCCGGCGGGCAGCAGCAGCGCGCCGCCATCGCCCGGGCGCTGGCCATGCAGCCCAAGCTCATGCTGTTCGACGAGCCCACCTCGGCGCTGGATCCGGAGTACATCTCCGAGGTCCTCGACGTCATGCGGGGCCTCGCCGAGGAGGGCATGACGATGGTCGTCGTCACCCACGAGATGGGCTTCGCCCGCTCGGCCGGCAACCGGGTGGCCTTCATGGACGGCGGGCGCATCGTCGAGGTCGCGCCGCCCGAGCAGTTCTTCAACGCCCCCGAGAGCCCCCGAGCCCGGGACTTCCTCGGCAAGATCCTGACCCACTGAGTCACCGCACACCCCCCTCAACCGCCACCCGTCCCGGAGGACACACATGCGACTGCGCACCGCGGCGGCCCTCGCCGCCCTCGCCCTCACGCTGACCGCCTGCGGAGGGGGCGACGAGCAGGGCGACCTGGGCTCCGGCACCCCCGACACCAAGCCGACCTTCGAGGCCGGCACCACGATGGCCAGGATCCAGAGCGCCGGCGTGCTCAAGGTCGGCACCAAGTTCGACCAGCCGCTCTACGGGGAGAAGCAGCTCTCCGGCGACGTCGAGGGCTTCGACGTCAACGTCGCGAAGATTCTCGCGGACGAGCTCGGCGTTCAGCCCGAGTTCACCGAGGCCGTCTCCAAGAACCGAGAGCCCTTCATCCAGAACGGCACCGTCGACATCGTGGTGGCCACCTACACGATCAACGACAAGCGCAAGCAGGTCATCGACTTCGCCGGCCCCTACTACGTGACCGGCCAGTCGATCATGGTGAAGAAGGACGACAGCGCCATCACCGACAAGGCGGGCCTCGCCGGCAAGCGGGTCTGCTCGGTGGAGGGCTCGACTCCCGCCGAGCGGATCAAGACCGAGGTGCCGACCGCCAAGCTGACCACCTTCGACACCTACGGCAAGTGCGCCGAGGCCCTGAAGAACGGCCAGACCGATGCGGTCACCACCGACGAGGCGATCCTGCTCGGCCTGGTGTCCAAGAGCCCGGAGGACTTCCAGGTCGTCGGTGAGCCGTTCTCCGAGGAGCCCTACGGCATCGGCCTGAAGAAGGGCGACCAGCCCTTCCGCGACTTCCTCAACGACACCCTCGAGAAGGCGTACGAGGACGGGCGCTGGGAGAAGGCGCTGAAGGACACGGTCGGCACCGTGCAGGACCAGCTCCCCTCGCCGCCGCCGGTCGACCGCTACACCGCCGCGGGCTAGGAGCGACCCGGGTGGGCCTGTCGACGATCACCGACAACCTCGACGTCTACGTCGAGGGGTTCGTCGGCACGGTCACCCTCACGGCCCTCGGGGCCGCCGGCGCGCTGGCGCTGGGAACCGCGCTCGCCGCGATGCGCGTGAGCCCGGTCGCCACCCTGCGCGCCGGCGGCCTGCTGTACGTCGAGACGCTGCGCAACTGCCCCCTGCCGGTGCTCGTCGTGCTGATGGCCTTCGGCCTGCCCAAGCTCGGCGAGACGTTCCTGTGGTCGTTCTTCGCCTACGGCGCGGTCGCCATCGCGCTCTACCACGCCGCCTTCGTCTGCGAGGCCGTGCGCTCGGGCATCGGCTCGGTCTCCACGGGGCAGGGCGAGGCGGCCCGCTCGCTGGGCCTGCCGTTCGGCCAGGTGCTGCGGCTGGTCGTGCTGCCGCAGGCGTTCCGCACGGTCATCCCGCCGCTGGGCAACGTGCTCATCGCCCTGACCAAGAACACCTCGGTGGTCGCCCTCATCGACGTCACCGACATCACCAACAACACCGAGCTGATCATCAACGACACGGTCGACCCGATCTTCGCGGTGCTCGGCTCGGCCTGCGCCTACCTCCTGCTCACGCTGCCCATGGGGCTGCTCGTCGGGCGGCTCGAGAAGCGGGCGGCGTTCGCCCGATGAGCACCCTGCTGGCGTTCAGCGACCCGCTCGGCCCGCGCGGCCGTCGCAAGGCCCTTGTCGGCTCGATCGCCGGCGGGCTGGTCCTGCTCGGGCTGCTCGGCGCCGCGCTGCTCGTGCTGGCCGACGCCGGCCAGCTCGACGGCGACCGCTGGAGCGACCTGCTGTCCCCGGACGGCTTCGAGCTGTACGCCCGCGGCCTGGGCTCGACCCTGCGCGCGGCCGCCGTGGCCATCGCCTTGGCCATCACCGTCGGCACGGTCATGGCGCTGGGGCGGCTGTCCACCCTGGCCCCCGTGCGCTGGCTGGCCACGACCTACGTGCAGCTCTTCCGCGCTCTGCCGTCGCTGCTGCTCATCATCTTCGCGTTCTTCGCCCTGCCGGACCTGCTCGGCCGGCCGGTCACCCGCTACAGCGCGCTGGTCATCGGCCTGACGCTCTACAACAGCGCCGTGTTCGCCGAGATCATCCGGGCCGGCGTCCTGTCGCTGCCCCGCGGCCAGACCGAGGCCGCCGTCGCGCTGGGCCTGCGCCGCAGCCAGACCCAGCGGCTGGTCATCCTCCCGCAGGCGGTCAGCCGCATGCTGCCCTCGCTCGTCGCGCAGATGGTGGTCGTCCTGAAGGACACCGCCTACGGCTCGATCATCGGCTACGAGGAGCTGCTCCGCGTCGGCACCATCGCGGGCGAGACCACCGCGGACGTGCTCCAGTCCTACGTCATCGTCGCGGTCATCTACATCGCCGTCTGCTTCGCGCTGTCGTCGGTGGCCCGCTGGCTGGAGGGGCGGACCACGCGGCGGTACGGGCGCAGCGCGGCTGCCGGGGCGGTCGCCGTGCCGGGCGTCGAGGACCTGGCGGTCCACTAGCCCCGCCGGTCGTTCAGCCGCAGGCGGGAGCCGGCGCGAGCTGGGCGGGAACGCCCACGGTGGGCATGCCGAGGACGACGCCGGGCGTGCGGGGCGCGCGGCGCTCGGCCCAGGCGTCTCCGGCGGCCGTGCGGCGGTGCGACAGCAGCGGGCCCTCGGCCCGCAGGTGATGCGGCGCCGCCCCGCTGATGACGGTCTCCACGACGTCGCCCGGGCGCACGCCCTCGACCCGGGGCAGGTGCACGAGCCGGTTGTCCCGGACCCGGCCGGTCATCGTGCCGGGGCCGTCCTTGCGACCCTCCCCCTCGGACACCAGCACCTCGACGGAGCGCCCGACCTGGGCCTGCATGCCCTCGTACGTCAGGCGTTCCTGCAGCGCGGTGAGCCGCACGTACCGCTCCTGCACGACCTCCCGCGGCAACGGCTCGAGCCCGGCGGCGGGAGTGCCGGGACGCGGGGAGTACTGGAAGGTGAACGCGCCGGAGAAACGGGCGGCCTCGACGACGCGCAGCGTGTCCTGGAAGTCGGCCTCGGTCTCGGTCGGAAAGCCCACGATGATGTCGGTGGTGATGGCGGCGTCCGGGATCTGCTCCCGGACGCGGGACAGGATCGCCAGGAAGCGCTCGCTGCGGTAGCTGCGGCGCATCGCCTTGAGCACCTCGTCCGAGCCGCTCTGCAGCGGCATGTGCAGCGACGGGCAGACCGTCGGCGTCTCGGCCATCGCGATGAGGACATCGTCGGTGAAGTCGCGCGGATGCGGGCTGGTGAAGCGCACCCGCTCGATGCCGGGCACCGCACCGACCGCGCGGAGCAGCTTGCCGAAGGCGGCCCGGTCGCCGAACGAGCGGCCGTAGGAGTTGACGTTCTGGCCCAGCAGCGTGACCTCGAGGACACCCTGCGCGGCGAGCACCTCGACCTCGCGAAGGACGTCACCCGGGCGGCGGTCCTCCTCCTTGCCACGCAGCGACGGGACGATGCAGAAGGTGCAGGTGTTGTCACAGCCGACGCTGATCGACACCCAGGCGCTGGCGGTGCTGGAGCGGCGGGCCGGCAGCGCGCTGGGAAACACCTCGAGCGCCTCGAGCAGCTCGACCTGCGAGGCCTGCTCGATGCGGGCCCGCTCCAGCAGCACCGGCAGGGACCCCACGTTGTGGGTGCCGAAGACGACATCGACGTAGGGGGCGCGCTCGACGATGGCAGCCTGGTCCTTTTGCGCCAGGCAGCCGCCGACGGCGATCTGCATGCCCGGCGTGCGGTCCTTGACCGGCTTGAGGTGGCCCAGGTTGCCGTAGAGCTTGTTGTCGGCGTTCTCGCGCACGGCGCAGGTGTTGAACACCACGACGTCGGGCTGCGCGCCCTCCGCGACCGGCGCGTAGCCCGCCTCGTCCAGCAGACCGGCGATCCGCTCGCTGTCGTGGACGTTCATCTGGCACCCGTAGGTGCGCACCTCGTACGTCCTCGTCACCGGCCCAGACTAGGCGTCAGGCGCGC
>JAOPWI010000266.1 GCA_025965755.1 Frankiales bacterium
CCGCCGAGGTCGCCGAGCGCGGTCACCGACACGACGACGGACGGCCCGCGCACGGTGTCGCCGCCGACCAGCACCGCCCCGACCAGGGCGGCCTCGTCGCGCAGGCCGTCGGCCAGGCCGAGCGCCCAGTCCACCGGCAGGTCGGCCGGGGCGACCAGCGCGCACAGCAGCGCGGTGGCCGTACCGCCCATCGCCATGACGTCGGCCAGGTTGGCTGCCGCGGTCTTGCGGCCCACGTCGTAGGCCGTGGACCAGTCGCGACGAAAGTGCACGCCCTCGACCGCGGCGTCGGTCGTGGCGACGACCCGGCCGTCCGCCGCGGTCACCACGGCGGCGTCGTCACCGGGCCCCAGGAGCACCTGCGGACCCGTCCCGAGGCGGGCCGTGATGAGGGTGATCAGCCCCCTTTCGCCCACCTGCTGTGCGGTAGCGTCCGCCCCTGCCAGCTCCATGTGGTGCAACTCCCTGCGCTCGTCGATCGAGAGGTTCCTGCCGCCGTGGTTCAGGCCTACATCCTCATCCAGACCGAGGTCGGCAAGGCCGCGGCCGTGGCCGCCGCCATCGCGAACATCGAGGGCGTCACGCAGGCCGAGGACGTCACCGGCCCCTACGACGTGATCGTGCGCGCGGAGGCCCGCTCGGTGGACGACCTGGGCAAGCTGGTCGTGGCGCGTATCCAGTCGGTGGACGGCATCACCCGGACGCTGACCTGCCCGGTGGTGCACCTCTGAAGGCCCTGCTGCTCCCCGCCTGCCTGCTGCTGGCCGCCTGCAGCTCCTCCCCCGAGCCGCCCGGCCCGGTGCCCGTTCCGGTTCCGAGCGCCTCGGCGTCGCTGGTCGTGCAGTCCTGCGCCCGCCTGCTCGCCGCCCTGCCCGAGTCGCTCGACCCGGGTGTCACCCGGCGGCAGGTCACCGGCGACGGGACCCGCACCGCGGCCTGGGGCGACCCGGCCGTCACGCTGGAGTGCGGCGTCGACCGGCCGACCCGGGCCGAGCCGCCGACCGAGCTGGGGCCGCCGGACCGGACGGAGCTGGTGGCGTTCACGACCCGCGACGTCGGCGCCGGCACCCGGTGGACGACGAGCAACCGCGCGGTGACGGTCGCGGTCACGGTGCCCGACGCGTACGACGCGCAGGTGCTGACCGAGCTGCTCGACCCGCTGCTGGACACCCTCCCCGCGCCGTCCCCGGCCCCCGGCAGCTGACCGGAGCCGCTCAGCGCAGCCCGGTGGGCCGGCGCAGCGCGCTCTGCACCAGCCGGTCGACCAGCTGCGGGTAGTCCACGCCGGAGGCCCGCCACATCAGCGGGAACATCGAGGTCGGGGTGAAGCCGGGCATCGTGTTGACCTCGTTGACGGTGAGCACGCCGTTCTCGCCGACGAAGAAGTCGACCCGGGCCAGGCCCTCGCAGCCGAGCGCCACGAAGGCCCGCCGGGCGGCGTCCTGCAGCGCGGCCGTCACCTCCTCCGGCAGGTCGGCCGGGCAGTCCAGCTCGGTGGCCGCGTCGAGGTACTTGGCCTGGAAGTCGTAGAACGCGTAGTCGCCGACGACCCGCACCTCGGCCGGAACGCTGGCCTGCGGGCCGGCCGGCCCGTCCAGCAGCCCGCACTCCACCTCGCGCCCGACGACGGCCGCCTCGATGAGGACCTTCGGATCGCAGCGCAGGGCCTCCTCCACGGCGTCCTGGAGCTGATCCAGAGAGCTGACCTTGCTGATGCCGATGCTGGAGCCACCGCGAGCCGGCTTGACGAAGACCGGCAGGCCCAGAGCGCGGACCTGGGTGCGCACGGCGCCCGGATCGGCCCGCCACTGGGCGTCGCGGACCACGACGGCCGGCGCGACCGACAGGCCCGCCGCGGCCAGCAGCAGCTTGGCCACGGCCTTGTCCATGCAGGCCGCGCTGGCCAGCACGCCCGAGCCGACGTAGGGCACACCGGCCATCTCGAGCAGGCCCTGCACGGTGCCGTCCTCGCCGTACGGCCCGTGCAGCACCGGAAACACGACGTCGACGGCGTCGAACAGGGCGGCACCGGGCTCGAGCGGGATGAGCCCGACGGTGGGGTCGCCGGGCAGGGCGACGGCCGGGCCGTCCTTCACCTCCGGCAGCTCGTTGCCGCTGAGGGCCAGGCGGGCCGGGTCGTCGGGGACCAGCACCCAGCGACCCTCGGTCGTGATGCCGATGGGCACCACGTCGTAGCGGTCGCGGTCGAGCGCGGCGAGCACGCTGCCGGCAGACCCGCAGGAGATGGCGTGCTCAGTGCTGCGGCCACCGAAGACGACGGCGACGCGGGTGCGGCTCATGGCGCATCAGGCTAGGGCCAGCCCACGCCCCGCCAGGACAGCGACACCTGCGTCGGGGCGCACCGTCGATGACGGCGCGGGTGCTGCCGCCGGTCACTCGCTCTTGCTCTCCCGCTGCATGAACTTGCGCACCATGTCCCCGGGAGACATGCCGTCGTGGCAGACCGCGACCACCTGCTCGGTGATCGGCATGTCGACGTCGTGCTTGCGGGCCAGGTCCAGGATCGACCGGCAGCTCTTCACGCCCTCGGCCGTCTGCTGCTTGCTGGCCAGGATGTCCTCGAGCCGCTCCCCCCGGCCGAGCCGCTCGCCGAACGTGCGGTTGCGCGACAGCGGCGAGCTGCAGGTGGCGACCAGGTCGCCCAGCCCGGCCAGGCCGGAGAAGGTCAGCGGGTCGGCGCCCAGCGCGACGCCGAGGCGCGCCGTCTCGGCCAGCCCGCGGGTGATGAGCGAGGCCTTGGTGTTGTCGCCGAACCCCATGCCCTCGGCCATGCCGGTGGCCAGCGCGATGACGTTCTTGACGGCGCCGCCGAGCTCGCAGCCGACGACGTCCACGTTGGTGTAGGGCCGGAAGTAGCCGGTGTGACAGGCGGCCTGCAGCCGCTCGGCGGCGGCCTCGTCGGTGCAGGCCACCACGGTCGCGGCCGGCTGGCCGGCAGCGATCTCTCGGGCCAGGTTGGGTCCGCTGATGACGGCCACCCGGGCGGCGGCGACGTCGGCGACCTCGGCGATGACCTCGCTCATGCGCTTGGTGGTGCCGAGCTCCACGCCCTTGATGAGGCTGACCAGCAGCGAGCCCGGCTCCAGCGAGCCGGCCACCATCGCCAGGTTGTCGCGCAGGCTCTGGCTGGGCACGGCGAGCACCACGAAGTCGGCGCCGCGCACGGCCTGCGCCGCGTCGGAGGTCGCGGTGAGGTTGCGCGGCAGCGCGATGCCCGGCAGGTAGTCGGTGTTCTCGTGCCGCTCCCGCACGGTCGCCGCCAGCTCCTCGCGGCGGGCCCACAGCACGACGTCGGTTCCCGCGTCGGCCAGCACCTTGCCGAAGGCCGTGCCCCAGGAGCCGGTGCCCAGCACGGCGGCGCGGGTCACGCGCCCGTCCGCACGTCGTCGGCCGCGCGCAGGGGCCGGTGGTCGTAGACCTCGGCCGGGGCCGGCTCCCCGCGCAGCTCCTCGACGAGCCTGGTGATCGCCCGCATGACGTCGTCGGTGGCGGCCCGCAGGACGTCGGCGGTCAGCGGCCGCCCGGCGTGCGCCGACAGGTCGACCGGTGGCCCGGCGAGCAGGCGCACCTCGTGGCGGGGCAGCAGGTGCAGGCCCCTGGCGCGGTAGGTGTCCAGGATGGCCTGCGAGCCCCACTGGCCGACCGGGACGACCGGAGCGCCGGACAGCAGGGCGAGGCGGGCCACGCCGGTCTTGGCGCGCATGGGCCACTTGGCGGGGTCGCGACTGACGGTGCCCTCCGGATAGATGACGATGCACTCGCCGGCGTGCAGCGCGGCGACGGCGTCCCTGAGGGCGAGCGACGCGTCGGCGGTGTGCCGGTGGACGGGGATCTGGCGGGCGCCGCGCATGACCGCGCCCACCAGCGGCTTCTGCGTGAACAGCGTGCTCTTGGCCATGAACCGGGCGATGCGCCGGGTGCCGTAGAGCACGTAGTCGGCCAGCACGATCGGGTCGGCGTGCGAGATGTGGTTGGCGGCCAGGATGACGCCGCCGCTGGCCGGCACGTGCTCGATCCCCCGCCAGACCGGACGGGTGAACGCGGTCGCCAGCGGCTTGAGGATGACGACGGCCAGCGAATACCACACGCCCAGCTCTCGCAGCGTCACCCGCCGCCGGACCTGCTGCACTGCGCGCTCCTCGCTCGTCACCGAGGTCTGATCCTGTCGTGCCGCGAGACCCGTGTCGAGGAGCCCCCCGGTCGCCTGTCGCGGGGAGCTGGCACGGTGGTCCCGTGCACCCCGCTGATCCCGACCGACGCTGGGGTCTGGTCGTGCCGGTCAAGCGGCTGGCGCTGGCCAAGACCCGCCTGCGACCGTACGGGGACCAGGCGCGCCAGGAGCTCGCCCTGGCGTTCGCGGCCGACGTGGTGACGGCGGCGCTGGCCTGCCCGTCGGTCGAGCGGGTGCTGGTCGTGACCGACGACCCGCGGGCCCGGGCCCGGCTGGCCGGCCTGGGCGCCCAGACCGCGCCGGACGACCCGGACGCCGGCCTGAACCCCGCGCTGGCGCACGGCGCGGAGCTGCTGCGCGCCGGCGCTCCGCGGCGCGGGGTGGCGACGCTGT
>JAOPWI010000276.1 GCA_025965755.1 Frankiales bacterium
TCGTCGCCGAAGACCGCGCGCAGGCCGAGTGCGGCGGCGCCACCCGCGGCGGCCGCGCCGGCGCCGAGGGTCGAGCTGACGCTGTTGGCCGTCACCAGCCGCTTCGCCTCGACCACGTGCGGCAGCGCAGCCGACAGGCCGGAGAGGATGAAGCGGTTCGCGCTGACGACGACCAGCGCGAGGGCGACGACCGCCGGCGCCGTCGGCCCCTGCAGCATGAGCAGCGCGGCGAACACCACGATGACGCTGGAGCGGGCCAGGTTCGCGTTGACGAGGACCCGCTGGCGGCGCCACCGGTCGAGGAACACGCCCGCGAACGGACCGACGACGCTGTACGGAAGCAGCAGCGTGGCGAAGGCGGCCGCCGCCTGACCCGCGGAAGTGGCCCGCTCCGGGTTGAAGAACACCGCGGAGAACAGCGCGGCCTGGAACAGCCCGTCCGCGAACTGGCCGCTCAGGCGGACTGCCATCAGGCCGCGGAAGCCGGGTGAGTCGACCACCTCGCGCAGCGCCCGGCGGTCGGTGGTCACCGGCACCAGCCTAGGCCCGCCGTGCGCCCGCTCGACGCGTGCGCGAGAGCACCGGGTCCTGCGGCCGGGCCGGGTGCTGAGCGTGCCGGCCGGCGCCCGGGCAGGTCCTGGTGCATCCGCGCACGCGCCAACCGCGACGCGCGACGGCCCGGCGCCGCCGAAGCGGGCACCGGGCCGTCGTAGGCGCAGTCGACTACTGCTGGGTCGGGAGCTCCTCGGCGAGGACGTCGACCGGGTTCTCCTCGTTGATCCACGCCTCGAGGGCGGGACCCGCGATGTCGTCGCGGACCTGCTGCGGCGGGGACTTCATGAAGTACGTCGACGCCGGGTGGCAGACGCCGCCCTGGCCGCGGTCCATGGCGACCTTCGCGCAGCGCAGCGCGTCGATGATGACGCCGGCGCTGTTGGGGCTGTCCCAGACCTCCAGCTTGTACTCGAGGTTCAGCGGGACGTCGCCGAACGCGCGGCCCTCGAGGCGCACGTAGGCCCACTTGCGGTCGTCGAGCCACTGGACGTAGTCCGACGGGCCGATGTGGACGTTCCGCTTGCCCATGTCGTGCTCCATGTTGGAGGTCACGGCCTGGGTCTTGCTGATCTTCTTGGACTCCAGCCGGTCGCGCTCCAGCATGTTCTTGAAGTCCATGTTGCCGCCGACGTTGAGCTGGTAGGTGCGGTCCAGGATGACCCCGCGGTCCTCGAACAGCTTGGCCATCACGCGGTGCGTGATGGTCGCGCCGACCTGGCTCTTGATGTCGTCACCGACGATGGTGACCCCGGCCGCGCGGAACTTCTCGGCCCACTCGGGCGTGCCGGCGATGAAGACCGGCAGTGCGTTCACGAACGCGACCTTGGCGTCGATCGCGCACTGCGCGTAGAACTTGGCTGCCTCCTCCGAACCGACCGGCAGGTAGCAGACGAGGACGTCGGCGCGGGCGTCCCGGAGCGCCTTGACGATGTCGACCGGCGCCTCGTCGGACTCCTCGATGGTCTCGCGGTAGTACTTGCCGAGGCCGTCGAGGGTGGTGCCGCGCTGCACCGTGATGTCCAGCGGCGGGACGTCCGCGATCTTGATGGTGTTGTTCTCGCTGGCCAGGATGGCCTCGGACAGGTCGCGACCGACCTTCTTGGCATCGACGTCGAACGCGGCGACGAACTCGACGTCGCGGACGTGGTAGCCGCCCAGCTCGACGTGCATGAGACCGGGGACGCGACCTGCCGGGTCGGCGTCGCGGTAGTACTCGACGCCCTGGACGAGCGACGCGGCGCAGTTGCCGACGCCGACGATGGCGACACGGACGGAACCCATCAGGGCGCTCCTCTTTCTGTGGGGGGTGGGGTGATCTGGGACGTCGTTGAGGTCTCAGAGGTCTGGGGGGGCGGCCCGCCGGCCCGCTCGGTCTCGATCAGCTCGGTGAGCCATCGGACCTCGCGGTCCACGGACTCGAGTCCGTGCTCCTGCAGCTGCAGGGTGTAGCGGTCCAGGCGCGAGCGGGTGCGGGCGAGCGTGGTGCGCACGCCCTCGCGCCGCTCCTCGAGCCGCGACCGACGGCCCTCGAGGATGCGCACGCGCACCGCGGGGTCGGTCTGCCCGAAGAAGGCGAAGTGCACACCGAACGTCTCGTCCTCCCACGAGGAGGGGCCGGCCTCGGCGAGCAGCTCCTGGAAGCGCTCCTTGCCCTCGGCGGTCAGCTTGTAGACGACCTTGCCGCGACGCCCGGTCAGCGCCGGTGCCCCGGCCACCACCTCGGCGTCGCCGTCGTCCTCGGTGATCCACCCGGCGTCGCGCATGCGGCGCAGCGTGGGGTACAGCGAGCCGTACGAGAACGCCCGGAACGTCCCGAGCGTGGCCTTGAGGCGCTGCCGCAGCTCGTAGCCGTGCAGCGGGGACTCGTGGAGCAGACCGAGGACGGCGAGCTCGAGCACCGGTCCTCCTCGGGCGGGGTGACAGTGCGATGTATCACAGCGATACATCGCGACAGCATTGAGAGTACGTCCCCTCCGCACGGGCGGCAACGGGGAGATGACGCAGAGGTGGACAGCAGGTCACGGTCCGGCCATGGAGCGAGTACGCACACGGCGTTCGGCCCGCGCGTGAGCGACCATGGGGAGATGGGCCGACTGCAGAACATCAGGTGGAGGCGCGTGCTGCTGCTCGGCACGCTGGGGTCGATCGTGGGCGTGCTCGCGCTGTTCGGCATCGGCTACGCGATGGTGGACGTGCCGAAGGAGCCCAACGAGAGCACCACCGCGACGACGACCCGGATCCTCTACGCCGACGGGTCGGAGATGGGCCGGTCCGGCACCGAGAACCGCGTCCTGGTCGGCATCGAGGACGTCCCGGTCCACGTGCAGCGGGCCGTGCTGGCTGCCGAGGACCGCGGCTTCTACACCGAGCCGGGCATCAGCCCCAAGGGCATCGCCCGGGCGCTGTTCACCAACGTCCGCGGCGGCGGCGGCGTCCAGCAGGGCGGGTCGACCATCACCCAGCAGTACGCCAAGAACGCCTTCCTGACGCAGCAGCGGACCTACACGCGGAAGATCAAGGAGGTCTTCATCTCGCTGAAGATGAGCCAGACGGTCAGCAAGGACAAGATCCTCGAGGACTACCTCAACACGATCTACTTCGGCCGCGGGGCGTACGGCATCGAGGCGGCCAGCCGGGCCTACTTCGGACCGGGCACCACGGCCGCGGACCTGACCGCGGCGCAGGGGGCGGTGC
>JAOPWI010000289.1 GCA_025965755.1 Frankiales bacterium
GCCACGCGGGCACCGCGAGTCCCCCAGGCACCGGCGGCAGCGCCCGGCCGCGCG
Organism: Frankiales bacterium; assembly: GCA_025965755.1. Taxonomy (GTDB): domain Bacteria; phylum Actinomycetota; class Actinomycetes; order Mycobacteriales; family SCTD01; genus RYN-170. The sequence continues at coordinate 55 of JAOPWI010000289.1, forward strand.
GCACCGAGGGCGCGCGGCCAGGCACCGAGGCGGCGGCGCTGCCGAGCCTGGCGTCAGGTCGACGTCACGACCGACAGCGGCAGCAGCTTCTTGCCGGTCGGTCCGATCTGGATGTCGGTGCCCATCGCCGGGCAGACACCGCAGTCAAAGCAGGGAATCCAGCGGCAGTCGTCCAGGTCCTGCTCGGCCAGCGCGTCCTGCCAGTCCGACCACAGCCACTCCTTGTCGAGGCCGGAGTCCAGGTGGTCCCAGGGCAGGACCTCGGTCTCCTCGCGCTCGCGGGTGGTGTACCAGTCCAGGTCGATGCCGTACGGCGCCAGCTCGGCCGCCGCCACGGTGGCCCAGCGGTCGTAGGAGAAGTGCTCGCTCCAGCCGTCGAAGCGGCCGCCGTCGCGCCACACGCCCTCCAGGACCCGGCCCACGCGGCGGTCGCCGCGGGACAGGAGTCCCTCGATGATGCCGGGCTTGCCGTCGTGGTAGCGGAACCCGATCGCCTTGGCGGTGCTCTTGTCGGCGCGGATCGCGTCGCGCAGCAGGCGCAGCCGGCGGTCGACCGTCTCAGGGCTCGCCTGGCCGACCCACTGGAACGGCGTGTGCGGCTTGGGAACGAAGCCGCCGATGCTGACGGTGCAGCGGACGTCGCGGGTACCGGTCGCGCGCCGGCCGGCCTGGATGACCTCGCGGGCCATCTCGGCGATCTCGAGCACGTCCTCGTCGGTCTCCGTCGGGAGCCCGCACATGAAGTAGAGCTTCACCTGGCGCCAGCCGGCGCCGTACGCCGCGGTGACCGTGTCGATGAGGTCCTGCTTGCTGACCATCTTGTTGATGACCGCGCGCAGGCGCTCGCTGCCGCCCTCGGGGGCGAAGGTGAGCCCGGAGCGGCGGCCGTTGCGCTGCAGCTCCTGAGCCAGGTCGATGTTGAAGGCGTCGACGCGGGTGCTGGGCAGCGACAGCGACGTCTGCGTGCCCTCGTAGCGGTCGGCCAGGCCCTTGGCGATCTCGCCGATCTCGCTGTGGTCGGCGCTGGACAGCGAGAGCAGGCCGACCTCCTCGTAGCCGGTGGCGGACAGCCCCTGCTGCACCATCGCACCGATGCCGGTGATCGAGCGCTCGCGCACCGGGCGGGTGATCATGCCGGCCTGGCAGAAGCGGCAGCCGCGCGTGCAGCCGCGGAAGATCTCGACGCTCATGCGCTCGTGGACGGTCTCGGCCAGCGGCACGAGCGGCGTCTTGGGGTACGGCCACTCGTCGAGGTCCATGACCGTGCGCTTGTGCACGCGGAAGGGCACGTCGGGGCGGCTGGGCGCGACGCGCTGGATGCGGCCGTCCGGCAGGTAGTCGACGACGTAGAACCGCGGCACGTAGACCCCGCCGGTGCGCGCCAGGCGCAGCAGGGTCTCCTCGCGGTCGCAGCCGTCCAGCTTGGCCTGGCGCAGCACCGCGGTCATCTCGAGCACGGCCTGCTCGCCGTCGCCGAGCACGGCGGCGTCGATGAAGTCGGCGATCGGCTCGGGATTGAAGGCGGCGTGGCCGCCGGCCAGCACGATCGGGTCGTCCTCGCCGCGGTCGAGGGCGTGCAGCGGGATGCCGGCGAGATCGAGCGCCTCGAGCATGTTGGTGTAGCCGAGCTCGGTGGAGAAGCTGACGCCCAGCACGTCGAAGCCCTTGATCGGGCGGTGGCCGTCGACCGTGAAGGCCGGCACGCCCGCCTCGCGCATGAGGCCGGCCAGATCGGGCCAGACGCTGTACGCCCGCTCGGCCAGCACGCCGGCCTGCTCGTTGAGCACCTCGTACAGGATCATGATGCCCTGATTGGGCAGGCCCACCTCGTAGGCGTCGGGGTACATCAGCGCCCAGCGCACGTCACAGTCCTCCCAGGGCTTGACCTGGGAGTTGAGCTCGCCGCCCACGTACTGGATCGGCTTCTGCACCTTCGCCAGCAGCGGCTCGAGGCGGGGGAACAGGCTCTGTCCGGGCGTGGGGTCGGGCATGAGTCCAGGCTACGTCCGGGTGGGCGCAGCACCCGGACCGGCGAGGCTCAGCAGGAGCCGGCAGGAGCCCGCCGCGACCGCGGTGGTCCCGCCCCGGGCCAGCAGGACGTCGGCGACGCGCCGCAGCTCGCCGGCCGCCAGGGCGCCGCTGCTGAGCACGCCGGCCTCGTGGCAGGCCGAGCTCCAGGCGTCGCGGGCCGCCGGGCCGTGCAGCGCGCGCAGCGCGAGGTCCAGCCGGCGCTGCGCCTCGGCGGCGCTGCCCGGCACCGTGGTCGTGGTCATCGGACCCTCCTTCGTTCCCTCAGGGATCGGCCGGGGGAACCACGTGTCGCAGGCCCGAACGGACTAGAGCTCTCTGGCCCCGAGGTGCACGTTCTGGAGCAGTCCGACGGCGACCAGGTTGGCGAACATCGCCGAGCCGCCGTACGAGACGAACGGCAGCGGCAGCCCCGTCACCGGCATGATTCCGAGCGTCATCCCGATGTTGACGAAGCTCTGAAAGGCGAACCAGGAGACGACGCCGGCCGCGACCAGCCGGCCGAACGGGTCGGCGGCCTCGGCCGCGATCCGCAGGCCCCGCCACAGCACCAGGCCGAGCAGCAGGATCACCGTCCCGGCGCCGAGGAGCCCGAGCTCCTCCCCCGCCACCGTGAAGACGAAGTCGGTCTGCTGCTCCGGAATGAACCGGCCGTTGGTCTGCGTGCCCTCGAACAGCCCCTTGCCGGTGAGCTCACCCGAACCGATGGCGATGCGCGCCTGGGCGGTGTTGTAGCCGGCGCCGCGCGGGTCGAGCTCGGGGTTGGTGAAGGCGGCGAACCGCGCGACCTGGTAGTCGTCGAGCACGCCGAGCTGCACCGCCCCGACGGAGACGATCGCGCCGGCGAGGAGCAGCCCGGCGATCCAGCGGGCCGGGGCCCCGGCCACCGCGAGCACGCCCAGGATCACGAAGACGAGCACGAGCGTGGTGCCCAGGTCGGGCTGCAGCATGATCAGCCCCATCGGCACGGCCGCCAGGGCCAGCACGAGCAGCACGTCGCCGTCGCGCGGCTCGGTCTCGCCGTCGCGCTTCTCCCCCAGCAGCATGGCCATGCCCAGCACGATCGCGACCTTGGCGAACTCCGACGGCTGCACCTGGAAGCCGGCCGGCAGCACGATCCACGAGTGCGCGCCGTTGATGGTCGAGCCCAGCGGCGACAGCACGGCCACGAGCCCGAGGCACGACGCGCCGTAGATGATCGGGGCGTACGCGCGCAGCGACCGGTAGTCGACCAGCGACGCGACGGCCCCGAGCGCGCAGCCGATGGCGGCGTTGACGAGGTGCTTCTTGAAGAAGGTGGCCGGGTCCATTCCGGCGTTGAGCATGCGCTGACGGGTGGCGGACCAGACCAGCAGCGAGCCGACGGCGATGAGCGCGACGACGGCGACGACGAGCACCCAGTCGAGGCGCCGCAGCACCGACTCCCGCTGCAGGGCGCGCTCGCGCAGCGACGCACCGCGGGGCGGCAACCGGATGCGCGGCGGGCCGAACGCGGAGGCGGTCATCGCCGGGCCGCCGCCGC
>JAOPWI010000315.1 GCA_025965755.1 Frankiales bacterium
GGCTCGGTCAGCACACCGACGAGGTGCTGCGCGAGTGGGCGCCCCGGCCGGCGCCGGCGCCGTCCCTGCCGCCGGGGCTGCCGCTCGCGGGGCTGAAGGTGCTCGACCTGTCCTGGGTCGTCGCCGGCCCGCTGATCGGGCGCGCGCTGGCCGACTTCGGCGCGACGGTCGTGCGCGTGGAGTCGCAGAACAAGGTGGAGACCGCCCGGCTGATGCTGCCCTTCTACGGTGGCGTGCCGGGTCCGGAGAACGCCGCGCTGTACGTCAACTGCAACGCCGGCAAGCTCGGGCTGGCCCTGGACCTGTCCACCGAGCGCGGTCGCGACGTCGTGCGCGACCTCGCCGCCTGGGCCGACGTGGTGGTCGAGTCGTTCTCGCCGGGCACCATGGCCCGCTGGGGGCTCGACGTCGAGACCCTGCGGGCCGCCAACCCCGGCCTGGTCATGCTGAGCACCTCGCTGATGGGCCAGACCGGCCCGCACGCCGCGCTGGCCGGGTTCGGCAACCTGGGTGCCTCGCTCAGCGGCTTTCAGCACGTCGTGGGCTGGCCCGACCGGCCGCCCGTCGGGCCGTTCGGGCCGTACACCGACTTCGTCGGCCCGCGGTTCTCCCTGGCCACGCTGCTGGCCGCTCTCGAGCACCGCCGGCTCACCGGAGAGGGCTGCTGGATCGACGTCGCGCAGGTGGAGGCCGGCGTGTTCTTCCAGTCCTCGGAGGTGGCCGCCTTCTTCGGCGACGGCCAGGTGGCGCAGCGCCTGGGCAACGCCGACCTCGAGCACGCCCCGCACGGTGTCTACCCGTGCCAGGACCAGGACGGGCGCGAGCGCTGGGTCACCATCGCGGTGCGCGACGACGGCGACTGGGGCCGGCTGGTGCAGGTGCTGGGGCTGGACGATGTGCCGGCCTGGGCCACCGCCGACGGCCGCCGTGGCGACCGCGCGCGGCTGGACGACCTGCTCGCGCAGCGCACCGCGCCGCTGCGGGCCGAAGACGTCGAGCAGCGGCTGCAGGCCGTCGGCGTGCCCGCGCACGTCGTCTCCTCCAGCCGGGACTGGGTGCACGACGTGCAGCTCGCGCACCGCAAGCACCTGCTGCGGCTGCCGCACCCGCTGCACGGCGAGGCCGTCGTCGAGGCGCCGCGGTGCCTGCTGTCGGACACGCCGGGCGTCGTGACCGCTCCGGCCCCGACCTACGGGCAGCACACCCGGCAGGTGCTCACCGACGTGCTCGGCTACCCCGCCGAGCGCATTCAGAGCCTGGCCGACGCGGGCGTGCTGACATGACCACGCCGTACCAGGTCCGGGCCACCGACGCGCAGATCGCCGACCTGCGCCGGCGCCTGGCGGACACCCGCTGGCCGGACCAGCTGCCGGGAGCCGGCTGGTCGTACGGCACCGAGCTCGGCTTTCTGCAGCGCATCTGCCGCTACTGGGAGCGCGACTACGACTGGCACGGCTTCCACGCCCGGCTGAACGCGGCGCCGCAGTTCCTCACCGAGGTGGACGGGGTGCAGCTGCACTACTACGACGTGCCCGCGGAGCGGCCGGACGCGCCGGTCCTGCTGCTGCTGCACGGCTGGCCTGGATCGGTCGCCGAGCTGCTCGACCTCATCGAGCCGCTGTCCCGCCCGGCCGACCCGGCCGACGGGCTGCACCTGATCGTGCCGTCGCTGCCTGGCTACGGCTTCTCCGGGCCGACCACCCGGCAGGGCGTCGACGCGCGCGCCGTCGCCGACGTCCTGGACGCCCTGATGGCCCGGCTCGGGCACGACCGCTACCTGGTGCACGGCGGTGACTGGGGGTCCTTTCTCGCGGTCCAGCTGGCCGGCCGGCATCCCGAGCGGGTTCGGGGCATTCACACGACGCTGCTGCCGATGACGGCGCCGCCGAAGCAGGTGCGCGACGAGGGCGTCACCGACGCCGACCGGGCTCGGCGCGCCGCGCTGCAGGCCTTCTGGGTGCAGGAGAACGGCTACCAGTCGATCCAGGGCACCAAGCCCCAGACGCTGGCCTACGGCCTCACCGACTCGCCCGCAGGCCTGGCCGGCTGGGTGCTCGAGAAGTTCCACGGCTGGACCGACGGGGACGGCGACCCCGACGACTCGGTGCCCCGCGACCGCCTGCTCGACAACCTCAGCGTCTACTGGCTGACCGGCACCATCGGCTCATCGATGCGGCTCTACTACGAGAGCAACGGACCCGGCCGCGCGACGCCGCCACCTGCCGTGCGGGTGCCGACCGGCCACGCGTCGTTCCCGGCGGAGATCGGCGCGGTGCCGCGGTCGTGGGCCGAGCGGGCGGTCCCGCTCGTCCACTGGAGCGACATGCCCCGGGGCGGCCACTTCGCCGCCCTGGAGGCACCCGACCTGCTGGTCGCCGACCTACAGGCCTTCGCGCGGACCGTCCGCTCAGGCTGACGGACGCGAGAACGGCGAGCCGCCCGCGCTGACCTCGAGGCGCTGGCCGGTCACCATCTGCACGCCGGGCGCGACGAGGAACGACACGACCTCGGCGACGTCCTCGGGCCGCGCCACCCGGCCCAGCAGCGTGTGGTCGTCCAGAGCGCCCGCCCCGTCGGCGCCGGTGACCGCGCGGGCCAGCCGGTCGCCCATGTCGGTGACGGTGAGCCCCGGGGCGACGATGTTGACGCGCACGCCGTTGCTGCCCTCCTCCACCGCCAGCGTCCGGGCCAGCGCCTCGAGGGCCGCCTTCGCCATCATGTACGGCGCGCCGCCCGGGGAGGCGGTGTTGGTCGCGACGCTGGACACCATGACGATGTCGCTGCGCGGCTGCTGGCGCAGCGCAGGCAGGGCGAGCGCGGCGAGGTGATGCGCGCCGACCGCGTGCACGCCGAGCAGCCGCGCGGGCTCCTTGGGGTCGGTGTCGGCGACGAAGCGTCCGCGGCTGGCGATGCCGGCGTTGCACACCAGGGCGTCGAGGCGGCCGAAGTCGGTCAGCACCCGCTGGACCATGTCGGCGTCCTCGTCGTAGGACGCGACGTCCGCGCGGTAGGCGACCGCTCGGCGCCCCTCCTTCTGCACGGCGGCGACGACGGCGGCCGCAGCCTGCTCGTCGCGGGCGTAGTTCACCGCCACGTCGAAGCCGTCCGCAGCCAGCCGCTGTGCGATCGATGCGCCGATGCCCCTGCTGCCGCCCGTGACCAGTGCCACGCGTGCGCCGTCCGTCATGCCGCCTCCTGAGGTCCTCGGCAGTGAAGCAGGTCATAGTCTGGAGCACTCCCGGGCGGTGCCCGGCCCCAGATGCGGAGGTCGTCATGCGCGAAGCAGTCGTGGTCGAGGCGGTGCGCACGCCGATCGGCCGGCGTGGCAAGGGCCTGGCGCAGGTGCACCCGGTCGACCTGTCGGCGCTGGTGCTGGAGGCGCTCCGCGAGCGCACCGGCATCGCGCCCGAGGTCGTCGACGACGTCGTCTGGGGCTGCGTCAGCCAGGTGGGTGACCAGTCCGGCAACACCGGCAGGTTCGCCGTGCTGGCAGCCGGCTGGCCGGAGAGCATCCCCGGGACGACCGTCAACCGGGCCTGCGGCTCGAGCCAGCAGGCGCTCGACTTCGCGGCGCAGGCCATCATGTCCGGGCAGGCCGACGTCATCGTGGCCGGCGGCGTCGAGTCGATGAGCATCGTCCCGCTGGGGGCGGCGCGCGCGACCGGCGTGCCGTACGGCCCGAAGATGACCGGGCGCTACGGCATGCCCACGTTCAACCAGGGCCTGTCGGCCGAGATGCTCGCCGACCGCTGGCAGCTGTCGCGCACCGACGTCGACGCGTTCTCGGCGCTCAGCCACGCGCGTGCCGCGGCGGCGCAGGACTCCGGTGCGTTCTCCTCCCAGATCGTCCCGGTCGACACCCCGACCGGCACGGTCAAGGACGACGAGGGGATCCGGCGCGGCACGACGACCGAGACGCTGGCTGCCCTCAAGCCGGCCTTCTCCGAGACCGGCGTCATCACCGCCGGCAACTCCTCGCAGATCTCCGACGGCGCCGCCGCGCTGCTCGTGATGACGCCGGAGAAGGCGGCGGAGCTCGGGCTGACACCGATCGTCCGCTACGTGGGCGGCGCGGTCGTCGGCGACGACCCGGTCGCGATGCTGACCGCCCCCATCCCGGCCACGGCCAAGCTGCTGCAGCGCACGGGGGTGTCCATCGGGGACATCGGCGTCTACGAGGTCAACGAGGCGTTCGCGCCGGTGCCGCTGGCCTGGCTCAAGGAGACCGGCGCGGACCCGGAGCGGCTCAACCCGCTCGGCGGCGCGATCGCGCTCGGCCACCCGCTGGGCGCCTCCGGCGCCATCCTGATGACCCGGATGATCCACCACATGCGCGACCAGCAGCTGCGCTACGGGCTGCAGACCATGTGCGAGGCGGGCGGCACCGCCAACGCCACTCTCGTCGAGCTGGTCGGCTGACGGTGCGCCTCGACGGCAGCTCCTGCCTCGTCACCGGTGGCGCCTCCGGGCTCGGCCTCGCCACCGCGCGGCGGCTCGTGCAGGCCGGCGCCGCAGTCGTCCTGCTGGACCTGCCCTCCTCGCCGGGCGAGCAGGTGGCGGCCGACCTCGGCACCGACGCACGCTTCGTCGCCGGCGACATCACCGACGAGGCCGGCGTCAACGCTGCGCTCGACGCGGCGGAGCAGCTGGCGCCCGTGCGCGGCGTGGTGCACTGCGCCGGTCGCGGCGGCGACCGCATGCGCATCCTGGACCGCGAGGGCCAGCCGGGGTCGCTGGAGAGCTTCGAGCAGGTCCTCAAGGTCAACCTTGTCGGCACCTACAACGTGCTGCGCCTGTCGGCCGCCCGGATGGCCCGCAACGACCTGCAGGACGGCGACCGCGGCGCGATCGTGCTGACGGCCTCGGTCGCCGCGTTCGACGGCCAGATCGGCCAGACGTCCTACGCCGCCTCCAAGGCCGGCGTGCACGGCATCACGCTGGTCGCTGCGCGCGACCTGGCGAGCAAGCAGATCCGGGTCAACACCATCGCGCCCGGCATCTTCGACACCCCCATGCTGGCCCGGCTCCGCGACGACATCCGCGAGGGGCTGGCTGCCTCCGTACCGCACCCGGCCCGGCTGGGCGACCCGGACGACTACGCGCACATGGCCCTGAGCCTGCTGGAGAACGGCTACGTCAACGGGCACACGATGCGGCTGGACGGCGCCATCCGGATGGCGCCTCGCTAGCGGTTCTGGTACTCCGGCGGGCGCTTCTCCAGCCAGGCCGCCATGGCCTCCTTCTGGTCCGCGGTCTGCGACGTGAGGATCTGCTGGCGGTTCTCCAGCTCGACCGCCGCGTCGAACGACGGAATCTCGATGGCCAGCCACATGCCCTGCTTGGTCAGCTCGAGCGACAGCGGGGGAGCGGCCAGCAGCTGGTCGACCGTGAGCTCGACCCGCGCGTCGAGCTCGTCGGGGTCGACCACGTCGGCGAGCAGGCCGAAGTGCAGCGCCTCGTCGGCCGAGAACCGCCGGCCGGTCAGCATGAGCTCGTGCGCGCGCCCCGCCCCGAGCAGCCGGGGGAGCATCCACGAGACGCCGATGTCGCAGCCGGAGTAGCCGACCCGGATGAACGACGCCGCGAACACCGCGCTGCTGGACGCCAGGCGCACGTCGCTCGCGCAGACCAGGGCGAGCCCGCCGCCGGCCGCGGCGCCGTTGACGGCGGCGACCACCGGCTGCGGCTGCTTGCGGATGCGCTGCACCAGCCCGGCGATGTGGCGCTGGGTGGCCAGGCCCCTGTGCACCGCAGAGCCACCGTGGTCACCCGGCGCCTCGCCGTAGCCGCCCAGGTCCAGGCCGGCGCAGAAACCCTTGCCCGTACCGGTCAGCACGATCACCCGGCAGGTGCCGTCGACGGCCAGGTCGTCCAGCGCGTCGTGCAGCGCCTGGATCATCTCGGAGGTCATGGCGTTGAGCTGCTCGGGGCGGTTCAGGACCAGGCGGGTGACGCCCTTGCGGGGCTGCTCGACCAGGACGGTGCTGCTCACGGGGGGCCTCCGGGGCCGGGATCGCCGGGTGTGACGTGGGCCACTACCACGGGCGGCGCCCACGGGCTTAGGCTCCGGATCAGTTTACTCATTGCACCCGGCCGCCCGGCCGACCCAACACGAGGAGCTCCATGTCCACTCGCGACGCAGTCATCGTCGACGCCGTCCGCACCCCGGTCGGCAAGCGCAACGGCTCGCTGGCGGGCTTCCACGCCACGACGCTGTCGGCCCACGTGCTCAACGCGTTGGTCGCGCGCAACGGCGGCTTTGACCCGTCCGTGGTCGACGACGTCATCTGGGGCTGCGTCCAGCAGGTCGGCATGCAGGCCGGCTCGGTCGGGCGCATGTCCGTGCTCGCCGCGGGCTGGCCGGAGTCGGTGCCGTCGGTGACGGTCGACCGCCAGTGCGGTTCCTCGCAGCAGTCGGTGCACCAGGCGGCCGCCGGCCTGATGTCCGGGCAGTACGACGTGGCCGTCGCCGGCGGCGTGGAGATGATGAGCACCATCCCGATGGGCGCCGCCACGGCGGTCGCGGACTTCGGCAAGCCGGGCGGCCCGGAGGTGCGCGAGCGCTACGGCGTCACGTTCAACCAGGGCGTCGGCGCCGAGATGATGGTCGAGAAGTGGGGCTTCACCCGCACCCAGCTCGACGAGTTCGCCGCCGCCTCCCACGAGAAGCTCGCCGCGGCCACCGACGGCGGACGTCTGAAGGACCAGATCGCCCCCGTCGCGCTCGAGGGCGGCGGGCAGCTCGAGCTGGACGAGGGCCTGCGCCGCGGCACCACCGCCGAGAAGCTGGCCGCGCTCAAGCCGGCCTTCAAGGAGGGCGGCTCGATTCACGCCGGCAACTCCTCGCAGATCAGCGACGGCGCTGCCGCCCTGCTGATGATGACGTCGGAGAAGGCCGCCGAGCTCGGCATGACGCCGATCGCCCGGGTGCACACCGCCGTGCTCGCCGGTGACGACCCGGTCATGATGCTGAGCGCGCCGATTCCGGCCACCCACAAGGCGCTCAAGAAGTCCGGCCTGTCGATCAACGACATCGGCGCCTTCGAGATCAACGAGGCGTTCGCGCCGGTTCCGATGGCCTGGCTCGTCGAGACCGGTGCCGACCCGGCGCGGCTCAACCCCAACGGTGGCGCCATCGCCATCGGTCACCCGCTGGGCGGCTCCGGCGCGCGCCTCATGACCCACCTGGTGCACCACATGCGCGACAACAACATCCGCTACGGCCTGCAGAGCATGTGCGAGGGCGGCGGCAGGGCCACCGCCACCATCCTCGAGCTCCTCAGCTAGTTCCACCCGTACGGCCGGCGGCCGGCACCCTCACGGGGTGCCGGCCGCCG
>JAOPWI010000328.1 GCA_025965755.1 Frankiales bacterium
GTCGACTCGGTGCGCGACTGCTACGCCGCGCTCGGCACGATCCACGCGCTGTGGTCCCCGGTTCCCGGCCGGTTCAAGGACTACATCGCGATGCCCAAGTTCAACATGTACCAGTCCCTGCACACGACCGTGATCGGCCCCGAGGGCAAGCCGGTCGAGATGCAGATCCGCACGGTGGAGATGCACAAGCGGGCCGAGTACGGCATCGCCGCGCACTGGAAGTACAAGGAGTCGCCGACCTCCGCCCCGCCGGTCAAGGGCGACGACATGGCCTGGCTGCGGCAGCTGCTCGACTGGCAGAAGGAGGCGGCCGATCCGGGGGAGTTCCTCGATGCGCTGCGCTTCGATCTGGGCTCCACCGAGGTCTTCGTCTTCACGCCCAAGGGCGACGTCGTGTCGCTGCCCGCCGGCTCGACACCGGTCGACTTCGCCTACGCGGTGCACACCGAGGTCGGCCACCGCTGCATCGGCGCCCGCGTCAACGGCCGGCTGGTGCCGCTCGAGTCCGCGCTGGACAACGGCGATGTGGTCGAGATCTTCACCTCGAAGTCCGAGAACGGCCACCCCTCGCAGGACTGGCTGCAGTTCGTCAAGAGCCCGCGGGCCCGCAACAAGATCCGCCAGTGGTTCGCCAAGGAGCGCCGCGAGGACGCGGTCGAGGCGGGCAAGGAGGCTCTGAGCCGGGCGATGCGCAAGCAGGGGCTGCCGCTGCAGCGCCTGCTCGGCGGCGACGCGCTGCACGCTCTCGTCCGCGAGCTGCGCCTGACCGACGTCACGGCGCTGTACGCCGCCATCGGCGACGGCCAGCTGTCGGCCCAGCACGCCGTCCAGCGCCTCGTGGCCTCCATGGGGGGCACCGAGGGCGCGGCCGAGGACCTGGCCGAGACGGCCACCCCGACCCGCACCCACCGGCCGCAGCGGACCAGCCCGTCCTCCGACCCCGGCATCGTGGTCAAGGGTGTCAGCGACGTCTGGGTCAAGCTGGCCCGCTGCTGCACGCCGGTGCCCGGTGACGACGTCGTCGGCTTCGTGACCCGCGGCCGCGGCGTCTCCGTTCACCGCGCGGACTGCGTCAACGCCATCGCGCTGGTGGGCGAGGCGGGCGAGCGGGTCACCGAGGTGGAGTGGGCGCCGACCGCGGGGTCGACGTTCCTGGTGGCCATCCAGGTGGAGGCGCTCGACCGCACCCGCCTGCTGTCCGACGTGACACGGATGCTGTCCGACGCCCACGTCAGCATCGTCTCGGCGACGGTCACGACCACCCGCGACCGCGTCGCCGTCTCGCGCTTCACCTTCGAGATGGCCGACCCGAAGCACCTGGGCCACCTGCTCACGCAGGTGCGGGCCGTCGAGGGCGTCTTCGACGCCTACCGCGTCACCAACTAGCCCGCCGCCGGGCCCCGGACGCGCGAGGAGCCGGGACCGCGTGCGGGTCCCGGCTCCTCGGCGCGGCGGGGGCGGCTAGGCCTTGGCCTTCACCCGGGCGGTCGTGATGGTGACCTCGGTCTTCGGCTTGCCGTCGCCCTCGGGCTCGGAGCCGGCGGCGGCGATCTTGTCCAGCACGTCGAGCCCGGCCGTGATCCTGCCGAACGGCGTGTACTGCGGCGGCAGCGGGCTGTCCTTGTAGACCAGGAAGAACTGGCTGCCGGTCGTGCCCGGGGCCGCCGTCTTGGCGCCCGCGACCGTGCCGCGCGGGTAGGTCGCGCCCTCGAGGTTCTCCTCGGCGAACTGGTAGCCGGGGCCGCCGGAGCCGCTGCCGGTCGGGTCGCCGCACTGCAGGACGAAGATCCCGCCGGTCGTCAGGCGGTGGCACGGGGTGTCGTCGAAGAACTGGAAGTGCGCCAGCGACCGGAAGCTGTTCACGGTGCACGGGGCCTTCGCGGTCAGCAGCTCGAAGCTGATGTTGCCGACGTTGGTCGCCAGCGTCGCCACGAAGGGCTGCCTGGTCTCGACCCCCGTGGTCGGCGGCAGCTCGACCTTGCGCGAAGCCTCCCCGCTCTTGTCATAGGCGCAGGTGCCGGCGGCCGCCGGGTTCGCCGAGGCGGGGGTGCTGGCGGCCGTCGAGCTGGACGGGGCCGCGGCAGGCGCGATCGCCTCGTCCTCGCCACCGGCCAGGGAGGCGGCCAGCGCGCCGACACCGACGGCGACGAGCAGCACCGCCAGCACGCTGGCGAGCACGGCCCGGCGCTGGCGGGTCCGGGCCGAGGCCGCGGCCTTGCGCGCGGCCTGCCGCTCCGCTCGCTGGCGGGCCAGGTCCTTCTCGCGCTTGCTGGCCGTCACGCTGGTCCTCCTGCGGTCACTGCTCGGGTATGGGCGTCTGGTGCGTCTCCGGCCGGAGTGTAGAGAGCCGCGGGCCCGTACGGGGGCGGGTCGAGCGGCGCGGCGCCGGTAGGGTCGCGGGGTCCGCCCGTCCACCGGGGTGAGCCCCTCTCCGCTGTTCAGGAAGGACGACCGTGCTGGTCCGCGGGTTCCCCGCCGCCGCGTTCGACACCAACTGCTACGTCGTCGCGCCCGCCGCGGGCGGCGAGTGCATCGTGGTCGACCCGGGCATCGGCGTCGACGAGCAGCTGGACGCGCTGCTGCGCGAGCACGACCTCACCCCGGTCGCGGTGCTCCTCACGCACGGCCACCTGGACCACACGTTCTCCGTGACGCCGGTCTGCGGCGCGCGGGGCATCCCGGCCTACATCCACCCGGCCGACGACGCGCTGCTGACCGATCCGATGAAGGGGATGTCGGCGCAGAGCAGCGGGATCTTCGGCGGGCGCCTGCAGTGGACCCGGCCCAGCGACGTGGTGGCGCTGGACCCGGCCAGCCCGCTGGAGCTCGCCGGCCTGCGCCTCTCGACCGACTTCGCGCCGGGCCACACTCCCGGCTCGGTCTGCTTCCGGCTGCCCGGTGACGAGGCGGACGGCGAGGCGGCCGCGCCGATCATGCTCAGCGGTGACGTGCTCTTCGCGGGCAGCATCGGGCGCACCGACCTGCCCGGCGGCTCGTGGGCTCAGATGCAGCAGTCGCTGGCGGCCGTCGTGCTGCCGCTGCCCGATGACACGGTCGTGCTCCCCGGACACGGGCCCGCGACGACCATCGGCCGCGAGCGCGCCGTCAACCCGTTCCTGCAGGATCTGGCCGAGCCGCCGCCGGGCCGAGGGCTCTGACGTGGTCGCGTTCACCGCGCCCAAGGGCGTTCCGGACCAGGTACCCCCGCGCTCGGCGGCCTTTCTGGCGGTCCGCGACGCGATGGTCGACCAGCTGCGGCTGGCCGGGTACGGCGCGCTCGAGCTGCCCGTCTTCGAGGACACCGCGCTGTTCGCCCGCGGCGTCGGCGAGACCACGGACGTGGTCAGCAAGGAGATGTTCACCTTCACCGACCGCGGCGGCCGCTCGGTCACGCTGCGGCCGGAGGGCACGGTCGGCGCCGTCCGTGCCGTGCTCGAGGCCGGGCTGGAGCGCGGCGCCCTGCCGGTCAAGCTCTGGTACGACGGCCCGATGTTCCGCTACGAGCATCCGCAGTCCGGCCGCCAGCGGCAGTTCACCCAGGTGGGTGCGGAGGCCCTGGGCACGGACGACCCGGCCCTTGACGCCGAGCTCGTCGCGCTGGCCGACGCGGCCTACCGCGCTCTCGGGCTGACCGAGACGGTGCTGCACCTGAACTCCCTCGGCGACCCGCAGGACCGCGCCGACTACAGCGCCCGCCTGCGCGCCTGGCTCGAGGAGCGGGTCGGCGGGCTCGACGAGGAGACCGACCGGCGGATCCGGCTCAACCCGCTGCGGGTGCTCGACGACAAGCGGCCCGAGGTACGCGAGCGGACCGCCGGCGCGCCGCTGCTGAGCGACGCGCTGTCGCCGGAGGCCCGGTCCCACCACGACGCGGTCCGGTCCCACCTCGACGACGCGGGCGTGGCCTACGTCGATGACCCGCGGCTGGTCCGCGGGCTCGACTACTACCGGCGCACGACCTTCGAGTTCATCCACCCGCTGCTCGGCGCGCAGTCCACGATCGGTGCGGGCGGCCGCTACGACGGGCTGTCGGAGGCGATCGGCGGCCCGCCGCTGCCCGGCGTCGGCTGGGCGCTCGGCGTCGACCGCACCCTGCTCGCGCTCGAGGCCGAGCAGGTCGCCCCGCCGGCGGCCGCCGGCTGCCAGGTGTTCTTCGTCCCGCTCGGCGCCCGCGCCAAGGCGACGTCGTTCCGGCTGGTGACGCAGCTGCGCCGGCTCGGCACGGCCGCCGACCTCGCGTACGGCGACCGGGGCATGAAGGGCGCGATGAAGGCCGCGGACCGCAGCGGGGCGGCGTACGCCGTCGTGCTGGGAGACCGCGACCTGGAGGCCGGGACCGTCCCGGTGAAGGACCTGCGCAGCGGTGAGCAGTCCGCTGTGCCGCTCGACACGCTCGTGAACCACGTCAGGGAGTTGCTTCGATGATCCGCACCCATGAGGCCGGCACGCTCCGCGAGGAGCACGCCGGCTCGACCGTCACGCTGGCCGGGTGGGTCGCCCGCCGCCGCGACCACGGCGGGGTGGCCTTCCTCGACGTGCGCGACCGCAGCGGCGTCGTCCAGGTCGTCGTGCGCGACGAGGCGGTCGCGCACGGGCTGCGCAACGAGTACTGCGTCAAGGTCGTCGGATCGGTGCGGGTGCGGCCCGAGGGCAACCGCAACGACGCGCTGCCCAGCGGTGCCGTGGAGGTCGTCGTCGACGAGCTCGAGGTGCTCAGCGAGGCCGCGCCGCTGCCCTTCCCGATCGACGACCACGTCGAGGTCGGCGAGGAGGTCCGGCTGCGCTACCGCTATCTCGACCTGCGCCGCTCCGGGCCGGCGGCGGCCATGCGCCTGCGCAGCGACGTCAACCGGGCCGCGCGCGAGGTGCTGCACGCCGAGGGCTTTCTCGAGGTCGAGACCCCGACGCTGACCCGCTCCACTCCGGAGGGCGCCCGCGACTTCCTGGTGCCGGTCCGCCTGCAGCCGGGCAGCTGGTACGCCCTGCCGCAGTCGCCCCAGCTGTTCAAGCAGCTGCTCATGGTCGGTGGCCTGGAGCGCTACTTCCAGATCGCCCGCTGCTACCGCGACGAGGACTTCCGCGCCGACCGGCAGCCGGAGTTCACCCAGCTCGACGTCGAGATGAGCTTCGTCGACCAGGACGACGTCATCGCGATCGGCGAGAAGGTCGTCGCGGCGCTGTGGGCGCTGATCGGGCACGAGGTGCCGCTGCCGATTCCGCGCATCACCTACGCGGAGTCGATGCGCCGCTACGGCAACGACAAGCCGGACCTGCGCTTCGGCCAGGAGCTGGTCGAGTGCACGGACTACTTCGCGCAGACGCCGTTCCGGGTCTTTCAGGCGCCGTACGTCGGTGCCGTCGTCATGCCCGGCGGCGCCTCCCAGCCGCGCAAGGTGCTCGATGCGTGGCAGGAGTTCGCCAAGCAGCGGGGCCACCGCGGCCTGGCGTACGTGCTGTTCGCCGCCGACGGCACGCTCGGCGGCCCGGTCGCCAAGAACCTGTCCCCGGCCGAGCAGGCGGGCCTGCGCGAGCACCTCGGTGCCGAGGTCGGCGACTGCGCCTTCTTCGCCGCCGGGGAGCCGTCGGCGGCCCGGGGGCTGCTCGCGGCCACGCGCCTGGAGATCGGCAAGCGCTGCGGGCTCATCGACGAGAGCCGCTGGGAGTTCGTCTGGGTCGTCGACGCGCCGCTGTTCGAGCCGGCGGGCCAGAGCGGCGACGTGGCGGTGGGTGGCGGCGCCTGGACGGCCGTGCACCACGCGTTCACCTCGCCCAAGCCCGAGTGGGTCGACCGCCTCGAGGAGGATCCGGCCAGCGCCCTGGCGTACGCCTACGACATCGTCTGCAACGGCAACGAGATCGGCGGCGGCTCGATCCGCATCCACCGCAAGGACGTCCAGCAGCGGGTCTTCGACCTCATGGGCATCGGGCCGCAGGAGGCGCAGGACAAGTTCGGGTTCCTGCTGGACGCCTTCTCCTTCGGCGCGCCGCCGCACGGCGGCATCGCCCTGGGTTGGGACCGCGTGGTCATGCTGCTCGCCGGAGCCGAGTCGCTGCGCGAGGTCATCGCGTTCCCCAAGACCGGGGCGGGCTTCGACCCGCTGACCGGCGCGCCCACAGCGATCACCGGTCAGCAGCGCAAGGAGGCCGGCATCGACACCCCGGTGCCGGCCGCCGACCCGGCGTAGCCGCCGCCGTCCGGCCGGTCCCGCAGGCGCCTGCGGGACCGGCCCGCGGCGCTACCAGCGGCTGCGGACCTGCAGGGGCCCGCTGGTGAAGCGGTGCTCGTCGCGCCAGCCCATCGCGTCGTACATCGCCCGGCCGGCGGTGTTGTCGGCGTACATGCCGAGCGTGACGACGTCGCAGCCGTCCTGGAACAGCATGCGCACGAGCGCCCCGGTGACCGCCCGGCCGAGGCCCTGACCGCGGGTGGACGGGTGCACGGCGATCGAGGACAGGTGCCCGACGCCGTCGACCTGGCTGGTGTCCGCGGCGCAGGCCAGCAGGCTGCCGTCCTCGCCGGCCAGGCCGACCCAGCGCTGCACCGCCGGGTCGCCGGGCAGCGCCGAGGCCCGCGGGCTGGCGGCGTCCAGCAGCGCGGCGAC